>DTVI01000474.1 GCA_012963655.1 Sulfurimonas sp. | reverse complement strand
TTCTTCACTGCAAACTTCACTGCAGAATCAGACGAAACGGGAAGGGTACGAGAAGATAACTAACTTTTATATTATACGTTCGTTACTAACTTCCTCATTACATTTTAAACAGAAATTAGTTTTACCATCAAAATACCATCTACCTATCATCCATCCTATCCATAAAAACCCTGTGATTAAAATTAATAGGAAGTGCACAATCGACATCAAACAACCTATTTTATGTAGATATCTACTTTTTCTTTCTGCATTAGTTGTTTTTTTGCAAACGGGGCATCTAACCTTGACTATATCGCTCATCAGATTTCATTATATATTTAAATTAAAAAAAAACCCCAGAAAATTTCATTCCGAGGGTTCTAATTTTGTTTAGTGTATGTTTAATGAGTGTTCTCTAAATGGAAACGTATTACATTCTCATACCACCCATACCTCCAGCAGGACCAGAGTCTTTTTCTGCAATGTGGACATTTGATTGTAGTTATTGGCATAAACTAACTAGTTCAATCAATTACATATCAGACAAAATCCAAATAATACCGATGGTCATAAGCACTATCCCAAGTATCCAGTTTCTAAGTTTCTTCTCCCAAAGTATTTCATTTATTTTTAGGTGGTGAAAAAAGCAAATTCCGTTGAATTTACAATTCTAGTAGATACACTTCTTGGGTGGATATAATAACAATCAAATGCCCGCATTGTAAAAAAAGAACGAAAGCAGAAAGAAAAAATTTATATTTTCATGACATGGGATGTGCTAGATGGTTTTTGCATTTTATTATGTTATTAATTACTGCTTTTTTTTGGATAGGTTTTTTGATAGGTAGTTATTATTTTTATGGTAAGAAAAATCATTGCCTAACTTGCAAAAAACAAGTTGCCGATCAACATATTGTTTAAATTTTGTTTTTCATTAATGCCTAGTTTATTTAACTATAAAATGCGAATGTAATTCGTTTCCAAACAGAGAACACTCTAAAAACATACTAAATACAAAATTAGAACCCTCGGAACGAAAGTT
>DTVI01000473.1 GCA_012963655.1 Sulfurimonas sp. | reverse complement strand
GAATAAGAATAAATATGTTGATATTTTAAATAAAAAGATATATGACAATAAGAATAGTATTTTAGAATGGATTGAACTTAATCAACTAGATGCAACAAGTTATTGGCGTATTAAAAATACTACTGCAATACTTAATGGAAACATTGAGGTCGTTAATTTATCACTTATGTTATACAAAGGCTCTAGAATACAAGACTTCGATAATAATTTGATGAGAATAAACTCTTGAACTTATTTTTACACCTAAAAAAAACGTGCAATGCAATAATTTACCCTAGCGGGAAAATTATCACTCACAACGAACATTATCTTATAAACAATAGGTTAAACTAATGAAAAAAACAATCCTAGTAACTATCATCTTTATTATTTTGAATTCAGGATGTTCTCTGTTTAATTCTACTCGAATCCCACCTCTTCAAATACCTATAGATTTAAGTACAAAAGGGAATATAGCAGAAACTGAATTTAGAATTGGGGAAGATGGTTGGAGTTACGATATATCATTCGACTTTATCACAAAAAAATATATCATTGATCAAGGAAAGAGTTATAAAACAATGTTTAGATTAATTGAAGGAACTTCTATTAACAATTTCCCAAATAAAAAAATTGATGAAGGTATAATAATTCCAATAAGAGTGTCCTTATTTATAAAGAACAAAGAAGACAATGTGTTATTTTTAGAAAAACTATATATTACAAAGGGCGCAACTTCTTGGGGTAGTGATTTTATTGAAAGAGATATATTAAACACTCCTCTGAAAAAAGGTAAATATTTAATTCGTGTTGAATCACAAAAAGAAATATCTAGACTAAAGGATATTAAAGTACTAGTTGTCTTGAGAAAGTTCTAGAGAAAATAAATATATTTAGTATAATTAAACAAGATAACAAAAACCATGAGCGAATAGTTTGCTGCAAGCGGAAACTACTGGCTCACGGGGAATGTTATACGACAGAAGTAAAAATCAAAGGGCAGGTTGTTTTTATGGACAATATGATTTTCCTGAGATGGGTTTATCTAAGATACCTTCTGAGCATTCAAACCTTATAGCAACAGATACAGACCTGTAGTCATTTCCTAATCCTTCAGCCTTTGTTACTACAAAATGCAAATGCGGTCCTGAGGTTCGTCCGGTGTCTCCTGATAAGGCTAAAAGGTCACCTTTGCCCACCGTATCACCTAGTTTAACTCTTACACTTTTTTGTTTTAGGTGGAAGTATCTTCCTAGTGTCTTATCGCTGTGTTCTATAATCATATAGTTTGCGTATTGACGCATGGCTAAACTCATACCGTGTTTATTATGTCTTTGTATTACCTCAACTACCTTACCTGAACGCGCAGCGTAGATAGGTGTTCCTATATCCATGGCAAAATCAACCGCATATTTTGCCCTTCCCTTGTGAGAAGTTTTTCCATTAAAGCCTTGTGATACCCTTTGGCTATTATGAAAAGGAAGGGCGTAGATAAAGTACTTATCAGCTTTGGCATTTATAGAGCCTTTAGACCATGATATATGAGAAGAAAAACTTCCCACTTGTTTTGTCTTAGATAAGTTATATAAGGTCAGAACTTTTACCTTTTCTTTGGCTTTAAGAACTATTCTATAAGGTAAGTTTTCTTTAGCCTCATATCCTTGTGTATTCTTAATAAAAAGTGTTGTACTCACATGCATTAAAAAAAGATTTTCTATGTAAAAGTCTATGTTCCCATCTTTTTCACTGGCATACACTATCACCCCACCTTTTTTTTTAAAGACTAAAAGCTGACGAAGTTTAAGGGCCTGCCCCTTGATAAGCCTTATATTCTTCCTGTATTTTTTTGCATAAGTACGTAAGAATACTCATCTAGCTTTATTTCAGCTTGAAGGTCTTTTATGACGGAATTTTTTTGAAGTTGTTTGAGTGTTTTACTGTAAATAAGTACTTGTGATTTTAATTTAGAATTTTCAGCTAAAAAAGTCTTTGCTGTGTTGATTAAAAATATAAAATAATCTTCATCCATTTCTTTCATAGACAAATAAACTTCTTGATAATATCTACTCTTAAGATCTGCTCTGCCTCTGGCTAATGCACGCAAGGCTTTAAGATAAGATATTCGTAAATCTTTTTCATTCTCACCTTCCTCACTTTTCATCTCAATATCAAGCTTATATCCAACCTTAAAGGCCTGCTCTACTGCTATAAAGTATGTCCTTGCCTCTGGTAAATACACTGCAAATTTTTCGTGCCTAAGAAGGTCTAAATAAACATAACGTTCATTATCTATTGCTGTTGCTAAATGAGAAAAAGCTTGTGGCACTCCTGCCAACAAAAATAAGGGAAAGAGACTAAGGAAGAATAATTTCATAAAGAGCTGAATCCCCATCTACACTATCATGTGCACGGATGTATACCTTATTTATTGTGCTGTCTATTTTAATATTAGCTAAGCCTCTAGTAAAGGGCTGTTCATTCTCATGAGGATGCCATAGGGTACGCGTGGCTAAGATATTTTTATCCTTATCTAAGACCTCGTATTTATCCACATAATGGTCCCAACCACTGTCTTCATGTAAGATACGTACGGCAAAACTATATAAAGCATTTTTCTTGCTTATCTTCACTTCTTCCACCACAGCTAGATTCGCAAAGGCACTTGTTATCAAAAGTATATTTATAATGAAAATATTTTTCATTAATTTTTCTTCATATTCTTTAAGGGTGAACCCGTTTTATAGGGTACCTTCCCTGAAGGCACTACTTTTGAAGCCTTATCTAAGTGCGCTTCCTGGTCATCAAAAAAGATATGCGCCTTATAGGCCTTTAAAATTTGGTCCTTAGAAAGTCCTCCTAAGAAAAAGGCCTCATCAATATTTACCTTCCAGGTTCTTAAGGTTTGAACTACTCTTTCATGTGCAGGTGAGTTTCTAGCTGTGACTATTGCTAAACGAATAGGCGAATTTTCAAACTGTTCTTGCAAAAATGAGAGTGTCTTAAGTAGCTTAGCAAAGGGGCCTTCTGGAAGTGGTTTATTTACATTTTCCTTTTCATGGTCTAAAAAAGCATCTAGTCCTTGAGTCTTATAAATATGTTCAGATTCTTCTGAAAAGATAACCGCGTCCGCGTCAAAGGCAATACGTATTTGTTTTGACATATCTATCTCTTTAGGTGGCGCATATAAAATAGCAGCCGCGCAACCACTGTCTATAGCCAGTTGAACATCTTCTTCAGATTTAGATAGAAACAGATCCACTGAAAAGGCCATAAGATAATCAGAAAGATTTTCTCCGCCAGAAAAAGCGGCTCTTGTAATATCTAAACCATAATTCTCAATAGACTTAAAAACCCTAAGCCCCGTATCAGGAGAGTTTCTTGACATAACAATCACTTCTACAAGCTTTTTACCACTAAGTTCATTGAGTTTTAAAAGGGCTTCCACTAAATGATAAGCGGTTCCTTTTTCCAAGGGCTTGTCTTCATTTTCTCTTTGGTAGTTTTGATAGGCTTTTACCCCGTCTGAATTAAAAAGGTCATTTTCTTCTTCTAAATCAAAAAGTGCTCGTGATGAAATTCCAATAACTAGGCATTGACTCAAGTCTAAAGACATCTAAATCCATTTAAATACGTATAAAAGACAAATTCTTTTGTTCTTTTCATGAAGTATCCTTGTTTTTATATTGAACATAATATCTAATTTGCTATAATTTCAACATTATTTTATGAGGATTATTAATGAAAGTACTAGATGCTGTTAAACCGGGTGTTTTACATGGGGAAGATATTCAAAAAGTGTTTGCTATTGCAAAAGCTGAGGGCTTTGCCCTTCCTGCTGTCAATGTTGTGGGAACGGATTCTATTAATGCTATTTTAGAAGCCGCAGCAAAGGTAAACTCTCCTGTAATTATTCAGTTTTCAAATGGTGGTGCTTCATATTACGCAGGAAAAGGCCTTTCAAACGAGAATGATAAAGCTGCTATTGCTGGAGCCGTTTCAGGTGCTAAACATGTTCATGCTATGGCTGAGGCTTATGGGGTTGCCGTAATCTTACATACCGATCACGCAGCTAGAAAGCTTTTACCTTGGATTGACGCCCTTTTAGACGCAGGAGAAGACTTTTATGCTAAAGAAGGGAAACCTCTTTATTCTTCTCATATGCTTGACCTTTCTGAAGAGCCACTTGAAGAAAATATTAGTACCTGTGTGGAGTATTTTAAACGCATGGACAAGATTGGTATGACTATTGA
>DTVI01000472.1:13166-15616 GCA_012963655.1 Sulfurimonas sp. | reverse complement strand
TAAAGTCATCAACTGCCATACACTCTTTTTCAGCTACTTCTATGCCCTTTCCCATTCAAAGAACCTTTAAGTTAAATAGTGCTGGAAGATGTGAAATGTTTACACCTGAGCACTATATGACACGTTCACAAGATCTTGAAGAAGCGTATCAAGATGCAGGACAGTTTTACTGGAGCAAAGTCAATGAAACCTCAGATGAGATCATATTTGGGAAAGATAGTATTCCGGTTCTTTTACCTAGACATTTAGTCCAAGACATTGACACTTTAGAAGATTGGAAACGTGCTGAAGTAATGTACAAAGTACTAAACGAGCAAGGCTAGAGTCTTATGAGAAAAATCCTTTTTCGCGCCGATTCATCTTCATTAATTGGAACCGGACATATTATGCGTGACTTAGTCTTAGCAGAAGAATTTTCTAATGCTAAAATTTTCTTTGCAGTGCAAGACTTAGAAGGAAACATAAATTCCAAGATTAAAGAAAAAAATCATAGTATTAAAATATTACATTCAAATGACTGTGATGAGCTCATAAGTCTGATAAAATCTGAAAAGATTGATATGGTAGTCATTGATCATTATAGAATTAATGAGGCCTTTGAAAGACGCTTAAAAGAAGAAACTCGAGTTGAAATATTTGTACTTGATGATACTTATGAAAAACATTATTGTGACATCTTATTAAACCATAATATTTACGCAGAAGTATCTAAGTATGAGGGGTTAGTTTCAAAAGAATGTGAAATAAGATGTGGAAAAAATTTTACTCTACTAAGAGATGAGTTCAAGACACAAAAACAACTAAAAGTAGTTAATCTAGGTTCATCAACAACTATCTTTCTAGCTATGGGTGGGACGGATCACTTAAATCTAAATATCAAAATTTTAAATGTTCTCAATAGTTTTACAAATCTTAAAATAAATGTTGTAACAACCACCGCAAATCAAAACTTGCCTGAACTCGAAACCTATGTTAAGAATAAAGAGAATATTGCACTGCATATCAACACCAATGAGATTTCCTATCTTATGAATAATGCAGACTTGGCTGTTGTAAGCCCTAGTGTTACTCTAAATGAGATTGTATATTTAGACATCCCCTTTGTCGCCATAAAAACAGCTGAAAATCAAATGAAGATGTATGAATACTTGGTAAAAAACAACTTCAATTCCTTAGCAAGTTTTAATGCGGATTTATTAGCTAATATGATTGAAGAAAGTTTATCATCTATAAAAACTGAGTTAATTAATTTTACAGACCTTTCTTTAGATGAAAATGAACTTGTATTATCATGGCGAAATAATGGCTCTATACGAAAATGGATGTATAACACCAATATAATTAATTTAAAGGATCATCTTAATTATATAGACTCACTTCATACAAAAAAAGACCGATTATATTTTTTAGTAAAACAAAACAACAAACCCATAGGTGTCATTGACTTTACTAATATTACTAAGGATAAAGCCGAATTCGGGGTTTATTCAAACCCAACAGTGCGAAAAGTAGGAAATACATTAATGCATGAAATCATCAATTATGCATTTAATACTTTACGACTACATAGCTTAGTAGCAGGCGTATTTAAAGACAACACTACAGCATTAAACTTGTATAAACGATATTTATTTACTCAAGAAAAAATCGAACTTATAAATAACAAAGAACTCATATATCTGGAACTTAGAAATAATAGTCAATTAAAAGGAGCAGCTCAATGAATACTTTAATACATGGTTTTCATTGGAAAAGCCAAGGTAAATCAATCAAAAAGCTAGAAATCGATGGTGTTTTAGATGTAAAGGTGTGGGTAGGAAAACAACAATATTATGATGGAATATTTCTTTATCATTCGAATTTAAATTATAAAGAAATTCTAGACTTTAAAATCAATAATGCCCAAGTTGAAAAAGATTATAATCACCTTATACAAACAACCGTAAATAGAATTGTTGATAATGGTCATATCGCTAACTTTTTTGCCTTTGCAAATGATGAAAATACCAACTACTTGAAACAATCTTTGAAACAAATCATAAAAGATTTATAGGCATAAACATGATATTATTTCAAAAAACTATATCAACAATACACCTTATCCTTGTATTTAAGTAAAACCCTCATTCAAACTGGAGCTAAACATGAAAATCGGTAACTTTAACCTCGAAACAGATGGTACATATATAATTGCAGAACTTAGTGCTAATCATGGAGGAAAGATAGAAATTGCAAAAGAAACCATAAAGGCAGCAAAAGAGATTGGGGCAAATGCTATAAAGCTTCAAACCTATACAGCAGAGACTATCACTCTAGATTGCGATAAAGAAGACTTTATTATCAAAGGCGGTACACTTTGGGACAACCAAAAGCTTTTTGACTTATATAAAAAAGCCTATTTACCATGGGAATGGCATCAGGAATTATTTGATTATGCAAGAGCAATTGGC
>DTVI01000472.1:11114-13156 GCA_012963655.1 Sulfurimonas sp. | reverse complement strand
ATATTTTCCTCTCCATTTGATAAAACAGCTGTAGATTTTTTAGAAAAGCTCAATCCACCTGCCTACAAAATTGCTTCTTTTGAAATCACTGATTATGAATTAATCAGATATACTGCTTCAAAAGGAAAACCTATTATTATTTCAACAGGCATTGCTGCTATTGATGAGATTCAAGACGCAGTTAATATTTGTAGAAGTGAAGGAAACAATGAAATAGTTTTACTAAAATGCACCTCTGCTTATCCGGCAGCCTTAGAGGATGCTAATCTATTAACTATTTCAAACTTAGCACAGACATTCGGTGTTATAAGCGGTTTTTCTGACCATACTTTAGGTGCTACAGCTCCTGTAGTTGCAACAACTTTAGGCGCAAAAATAATTGAAAAACATTTTATCTTAGATAAGTCTATTGGTGGAGCAGATGCTGACTTTTCTTTAGACAAACAAGAATTTTCAGATATGATTAAAGCAGTAAGAGATACTGAAAAACTACTTGGAACCGTAGACTACAGTATGAGTGAGAAAAAGAAAAATTCTAGAGTGTTTTCCCGAAGTCTATATGTGGCTAAAGATATTAAAAAAGGTGAAGTTTTCACTGAAGAAAACATTCGTTCTGTTAGACCAGGACATGGAATGCATCCAAAACACTTAAAAGGTATTTTAGGGAAATTCGCTACAAAAGACTATGACTTTGGTGAGGCCTTTAAAAAATGAATACTCTAGTTTATGGCTTTCACTGGAAAAGTCAAGAAGATGCTATTAAAAATCTTGAAAATAAAAATTTAATAAGTGTTAAACTATGGATAGGAAAACGAAAGTATAATGACATACTTTTAGATAATTTCATCCAAGGTAAAATACCTAAAGAACTTTATAGTGGTCTCAATAGCGAACTATACACTCAGGTTTTCAACGAATCTTTTTCCACATACCTTGATATGTTTTCACGAAGTCCAAACCAATATGTTGCCACTCACCATGATAAACTAAACACCTTTAATTATCAATTTGATTATATATCCAACCTATTAATCACAAAAAAAATTGAACTTATTATTTATCAGAATTTACCTCATATGGGAAATGATTATATATTATATAGTCTTGCAAAACATATGAATATCAAAATGATTATGATCAATCAGTCCCTAATTCCAAACCGATTTTCATATGTCACAAACATAGATGATTTTGGTAGTTTTAAAACATCAAAAATAGCCTTTAATTTTCCTCATCAAAATGTAGATTTTTCGCACAAAAAAATACTATTTTATATGAAAAATATAAAAATAAAATTTAAAAGTTGTAACTTTAACGTATTGATAGACTTATTGAAATATATCATTAGATCTAACACTACAAGAACATTTATTGGATTAATCAAACGCTATATCGACTGTTTACATTTTCAATATAACTATACAAAATATCAGGTAAATAATATTGATTTTACAAAGAAGTTTGTCTATTTTCCTCTCCAATTACAGCCTGAACTAACCACATCAACCTTAGGTGGCATATATTCTGATCAACTTTTAGCTATAGAGAGACTATCTACTATGATACCTGATGATTGGCAGATATATGTCAAAGAAAACCCTAAGCAATTAGAAAGATATAGAAGTAATAGTTTTTTTCTAAGACTTTCTCTCATAACAAATGCAAAATATATATCTAAAACGGTAAATAGTTTTGAGCTTATAGAAAAGTCTCAATTTGTGTCTACGATAACAGGTACAGCAGGATGGGAAGCTATTCGTTCAGACAAGTCTTGTTTAGTGTTTGGAAAGACTTGGTATCAAAATTTTGATGGTATTTTTGTATATACAAGTACTCTAGACTATAAAGAAGTTGCAGAATATAAGATTGATAAAGAACAGGTAGAAAAAGATTATAATACTTTCTTAAAATATACGGCAAATGGAATTGTAGATAAGGCCTATATCAAAAACTTTCAAGAATTTAATGAAACTGATAATACAAATTATTTAACAAGCATCAGACGTTATTGCCCCTTCAGTAGAGCAATAGCGAAAGATGAT
>DTVI01000472.1:0-11104 GCA_012963655.1 Sulfurimonas sp. | reverse complement strand
ACAAATTATTTAACAGCCTCTCTACTTAAAATAATAAATTCTGTAAAAGATAATTAATGAAAGTATTTAACTGGGATCCTTATTCTGATCAGTATGAACCAATAGTGGATAAGACCTTCAAAAAAGAACAAAGAAAAAAAGCTTTTGGATCATTTCTTTATACTGTTTTTATCTCTCTTATAGTCTTCCCCTTTACCCTTCTTTTTCTTTCTCTCATAAAAAAAAGAGATATAAACACATCAGATTTTTTTGGAATGAGTGTTAACCTTGATAAAGAACCAGAACTAACATCTGAGCTTATAAACGAACTTGGTGTCAAAAATCTTTTAGTTCGCTTCGATATGGCCGACTTTAAAAATATTGATAAGTATGTTGATTTTGTAAAAACCTTGCAATGTGACTCCATTTTAATTAATATAATGCAAGACCCTTATATGATCAAAGACTATGCTGTCTTAGAGAAACAATTTAAAATTATATTCGAAAAATTTTCACCCCACGCCCAAATTTTTCAAGTTGGAACAACTATCAACAGAGTAAAATGGGGATTTTTCAGTGTTAATGATTATTTAAAATTTTACAAAATTGCTTATAAAATTAAAAAAAGAGACTTTAAAGAGCTTAAACTCTTGGGGCCATCTGTCATTGACTTTGAATACCATTTTTTAGCTCATTCTCTTTTTAACTTTTATAATCTTAGGTTTGATGGTATTTCTGCATTATTATATGTTGACAGAAGAGGTGCTCCTGAAAACACACAAGCTGGATTTAATTTAATTTCAAAGATTAACCTACTATATGCGCTGGCAACATTTAGTCCAAAAAGTACTAACGAAGTGTATATAACTGAGGTTAACTGGCCTATAAAAAATACCGCACCCTATGCTCCAACAAGTGAAGCCAGATGTTTCTCTCTTGATAAGTATACCAACTATATGGTGAGATATTATCTTCAAAGTTTATGCTCAAACATGGTAAAGGCTGTGTATTGGCATCAACTTATAGCACCCGGTCTAGGACTCATTGATAATAGAGAAGGTAAGATTGTTAAGTACCCTGCTTTTAATGCCTTTAAGGTGATGCTAGAACAGGTTCAAGGTGCAAAAATAATAAATTATATAGAACATAAAGATTTTTATGAAGTTGTGATGGAAAAAGATGAAATTAAAAAACAAGTTTTTTGGACTAATGATAAAAAGCATATCTTAAACTTCAACAAAATGATGAAAATCACCTATCAAAATGGAGAGATTAAAGAGCGAAAAGAGATAAAACTTTTTAATGAAGTAGTTTATATTCAAGAAATAAGTTAGGAATACTTCTAAAGTCTTAAATCTTAATCTTTTCATCTATGAGCTTAAGTATTCACAAGCTATTTGTATTTTAGAGTATCTACCCTCATGATTAAAAGTCTTATTGAAAAGGTTTTAAAGACCATCGTAACCTCATCTGTGCAGATGGTATTATCGTTCTAGTTTGATAGAAAAGCATAATCCATATGTTAATTATCAGCCAATAGATCCTTACCATTAGAATAAGAATTTACTAGTATTTTCACACCTATATAAGAAAACATACTGGAAGAAGACACCTATCCCTTAAACAAGTTGTTCCTTTTGGATTTTGCAAATTGTTACACAATTTGGCTAAAAATCCAATAAGGAAGATTAAAATCTTACTTTAAATCCAATATAGCCTGTATTACTAAACTCGTAATCAGCATTTTTAAAATTTGTATCAATTTGACGGTAACCAATAAAAAGTGAACCTTGTTCTATAATCTGTGCCGAGATTTCAGCACGACCTTCAAAATACTTATTGGCATCCTCAAAAGTAAGAACAGAAGGAGCATAAGCAATACTGCCGGAAAGAGTAATAGGCACAGCAATATCTAAAGGCAGAGTATACGAAAGCTCTGCATTGATAGGAAGGGCTATATGCTTTGAGTTAGCTACCTTTGTGTAGGTACCCTTAAAACCAATACCAAACTTCATATTTTCCATGCCATTCAGATTTTGACGAAGCATAAATCCAGCCGAAAACATTGGATCAGTACTTTCAAGGTTCTCAACATCTAAGACCCTTAAGGTTAAAAAATAATTGTCAGGATAATCTGATTCATTTAATTCACCTAGGTCAATATTTCCTTTTACCTCAATATCATCATTGTTGAGATTTAGTGAGGCATCGTGCATAGCAAAAAGTGATGCACTAAGGGCAAGACTTAATAATAATTTTTTTAGCATAAACTGCTTTCCTTTTGTATTCGTTCTATAGTCTTTGTTGTGCTTTTGCCATCAACAAAATCTACGAGTTTTAATTCTTTAGCAAATTCGGTTCCAACGACTATCTTACCTTCATAATCTCCACCCTTAACAAGCACATCAGGTTCTATCATCTTTATTAAGTCATGGGGTGTTTCTTCAGAAAATATCACGACATAATCCACAACTTCCAAAGCTGCTAAAAGATAAGCTCTATCATATTCCAGATTAACAGGACGGCTTGGACCCTTGAGCTTTCTTACTGAAGAATCAGCATTTAGCCCTACTATTAAGATATCTCCAAAGCTTTTTGCAATTTCAAGATACTTAACATGTCCCAAATGAAGAATATCAAAACATCCATTGGTAAAAACAATTTTTTGATTTTTATTTTTTGCTGTGATAACGCACTTTTCAAGTTCTTGACGCGTTTTAATATGCATATCTGAGCTACTTTTATGAAGGGTCGACTCGTATTCTTCTATCTCATCCATACTTGCGGTTGCTGAACCGATTTTACCGACAACAACTGCCGCCGCTGCATTAGCAAATTTTGCTGCAGACACAATATCTTCTCCACTGGATATAGCAAAGGCAAGAGAGGCAATCACCGTATCACCAGCTCCCGTTACATCAAAGACTTCTTTAGCAACAGTAGGGACCTTTGTCATTTTATCTTCAAAGATAGCAATACCATCTTCTGAAAGAGTAATCATAGCAAGTTCAAGTTCACACTCTTTACGTAGCCATGTGCCTGCTTCTAAGAGGGTTTCATCATCTACAATATTTATGCCCGTGGCCTCACAAGCTTCTTTTTTATTGGGTGTTAAAAAGTGAGCACCCTTATATTTAGAATAGTCTATTCCCTTAGGATCAACAAGAACCTTTTTATTTTGACAAGAGGCTAAAACGATAATTTCTTGACACAATTCTTTAGTTAAGACGCCCTTTCCATAATCTGATAATATTATCATGTCATAAAGAAAAAGGTCTTTTTTAATCGCTTTAATAATTTCTTGAACAGATTCTGTACTTATATCCTCTTTACTCTCTTTGTCGTATCTAAGTATTTGTTGGTTTGAAGCAATAATTCTAGATTTTTCAGATGTTTTACGCCCTTTCTGGCTTACTAAACCTTCTGTTTTAATACCTAGGCTTTTTAACATAATTAATAATTCTTTACCAATATCATCTTGTCCAATGACAGAAGCTACACTCACGCTCGCACCAAGAGTATGTAAGTTATTAATAACATTACCTGCTCCACCAAGTACAGAAGTTTCTTTTGACACATCTACAACTTGCACAGGAGCTTCAGGAGAAATTCTATTGGTTTGTCCCCAAAGGTAATGATCTATCATAAGATCACCTACCACTAAGATATTTGGTTTAGCATTACGAAGGTTTTGCATTATTTTTTCACTTCCATTTCATAAATACGGCGAATCTCTGGGACATAAGCCCTGATCGCATCTTCCATTTCAAAGGCGGGTTCATACCCCAGACCTTCTCTTGTTGTTTGTATATCTGCTTGTGTGTGAAACTGATACGAGCCTATAAACGGATTAGGAATGTGTTCACATTCATAAGAGCTTCCTAACTCTTTTTGTAAGATATCCACAATATCTTGAAAAGACCTTGCTTTTGCTGTTCCTACATTATAAACACCTGATGCTTTAGGATGCATGGCTTTGATATTGGCTTGAATAATATCTTCTATATAGATAAAGTCTCTAAAAATCTTATCTGTATATTTCATCAATTTACCTTGTACTTATATAGTTAATACGAAATTCTAGCAAAAGTGAGTTGATATAGAAGTAAAGCTATCTTTTACTTACACCTATTTTTATTAAGATATAGCCCATTATCCCCGAAAGGTCCACTACAATATCAAGAAGATCAAAGGCTCTGTTTGGTAAAAAGTATTGAACACTTTCTATAAAAAGACCATACATAAGCAAACTGATAACAAGACTTCTTGAAGTTGGAGAAAAGCCTAAATCTAAAAATAGAGATAAGACAAAAAACGCAATAAGGTGATTAAAGTTATCACTTAAAGAGGCCACTTCTGGCAAGGCCTCATAATTTGGTAAAAAAGCGATATAAGATATGATGACGACTAAGCTAATGAAGCCCATCTTAAATAAACTTCTAATCTTATAAGTATGAGTTTGAATAAAAACTTTCATGCTTACCTTTTGTTAGTAAATTCTAACTGACCACTGCTGTAAGTCTTACCAAAACTTGAAGCTAAGTTACACACTTGCTTCAAGGCACTGTTAAAATCAACTTCCGTTAAAGAAGATAGAGGGTGAATAAAACAAGCATATAAGGTATCATCTGTAACCGCGTAGCGTCCATCAAGGGCTAAGTGAAAATTAGAATGCATAAGCGAATCTTTAATACTGGGTGCTAGACTTGAATACTTTGTTATTGGCGAAATGATACGCATTCTATTATGCTCAATATCAGAAAGAAGTGCCATCTTTACTCCCAAGTACTTAAAAAGGATATATCCCTCTTCTTCTTCAAGAATATCAGTATTAATCGACTTAATAACTAAGTCTTGCATCTTTTCTTGACTCATATCAGAAGCTAAACTTGTAGAGGGAGCTTTATCCATAAGACTTTTAAGAGTGTGCTTATTCATTATCTTTACTCTTCTTTTTTGACTTAGTTTTTTTATGTCGAGGCTTTTTAGTCTTGTCTTTTTTTGGCTTTTCTTCTAAGAGGGGAGCTTCACTATGCGTAAAACCTTCAACCTCCAGTTCTACAATTTCTACCTTCATTGCAAACTGTATCGCGTCCATTAAATGTTCTTCTTCTTCACAAACAAGGGCTATGCCCTCACCTGCTTCTTTTAAAGAAGCAATACGCTCATAATAATGCGCGGGTTCACTTGGAATAGAATAAGAAATTATTTGATTTATAGAGGTAAATTCTTGAGCCTGTAAGATCATGTCTGTCATAATTAAAACCGTAGTTTCATCTTTTTCATAAGAGCTTACTGCCTCAGTACATTCTTTTGCACTTTTATTACTATGCATAGAAAGGGTTGCAATATCATTATCTATCAGATACTTAGCAAGAGCGTCTGCCTCACGTTTTGTTTTGATAACAACAATGCTGCGAGTATAAGCATTGGTCTTAAGGAGGTGAAGGAGTAATGCATCTTTATCATGCTCATTTACAAGATGAATCTTTTGAGAACTACGTCTGGCAACACTTAGCGCGTCATAATATAACTTTTTAGGTGTTTCTTCTTCGTTTCCAGCTATTTCTTCGTTTTCAGACATAATCTTCCTTTATTTAAAAGGAATTATAGCTAAATACCATTCTTACAGTTTTTTAACCATCATCAAACCATCACCTATACTTAACATAGAAGCTTCAACTCTGCCATCAGAGCTTATCTTTTTATTCAGAAATTGTATGGCTAGCGTATCTTTATCTTGTGTGTTTTCATCTGTAACTGCTCCACCCCAGAAGATATTGTCAATCATAAGTAAAGCGCCGGGCTTTAAAAGCCTCAAACACTCTTCATAATACACATTATAACTTTCTTTATCTGCGTCTATAAAAGCAAGATCAAAAGATGAAGGTTCTAAGCTTAAAAGTGTTTGCGAGGCCTTATCTAACTTCAGATTTATTTGGGAATCTATCCCTTCTTCTATCCAATACCTTTGAGCTATATCTGTCCACTCTTTTGAAATATCACAGCCTATGGCTTGGGAGTCTTTTCCCATTGCCTTTACAACCTTTAACATACTATATCCCGTAAATACACCGATCTCAAGATAAGACTTTGCATTTATTAGCTTAGCTATAAAGCTCATGAAATGTCCTTGTTCCGGCGCTATTTGCATCTTTCCCATTTCAAGACCCATGGTTTCATCTCTTAAACACCTTTCTAAGGGACTTTCATTTACGCCTGTTTGAAGTATATAACCTAAAAGCTTATCATTTATATCTAAGGTTTTATTACTCATATCTTTTTGGCCTCATTTCCCCTAGGTATGATTTTTTTATCAATCATAATTGCAAAGGGTATTTGAACGATGTATGCAAACATAATAGGTAAGATCATAGAAACACCAAAGGTGCTTGTTGAAAAGGTTGATAGAACTAAGGCTAAGGTTATATACCTTGTAACACTATGCCAATATGCTGCTCTTTCTTGGGGTGAATCTAACTTATATACCAGCTTAGAAATGAAAAGCACAGCCAAATAAAAAGTAATAACAGCTGCCAAAGAAATATAAATCAATTCTGGTTCAAAATCATAAATTTCAAATAATAATTGTGAACTTTGTAGTCCAAAAAGATAAAACAAAATAACAAAGATACTTAGTTTACTAATATAAGGGCCTTGTTTCTCTAAAAACGCTTGAAGAGGTTTAATCAACATAACCACCCTACTGATAATAAAAGGAACAATAACAAGTAAGATAATCACGATTTTAGCAAAGTTACTTAAGTTAATCTCATCGGCATATGATTCACTAAAATAGTCGGCTGTTTGCAGACCAAAAACATGTAGCATAAGTAAGGAGAGAGATACAAGAATAAGATTAACAAAAAGTAAGATAAATCCCATAGAAGCGTCCGCATTAGATTTTTTTATCCAATGCATAACCATTCCACCCCCACTTAGAACCGAGAGTAAAAATAAACCTGAGGCGACCCCAAAGTTATTTGTAAGCAGACCTATACCCAAGGCGATAAGAGGCAAGATTATATAGTTAGTCAAAAGACTTTTTATAACAACATTCTTATAAACAAGTAGAAGTTTAATATCTGAGAGTTTCACCTTAAAAAGCGTAGGCATAATCATCGTTAAACCTGCGAACAAACAAATATTAGAATCAAAAATAAAACCATCTGTGTTATACCCATAGACTAGACCAAGAATAGCACCTAAAATCACTAAAATCAATTGCATGAATATCCTTATACGAATGTCAATAGTGTAGCTAAAACTTATGTAATTTAAAAATAAAAATTCTAAGTGCAAGGCTGGTTATTCTATTGGTGTTAAAATTGGAAAACAAATGCTAGCTAGAAAAGAAGCTATTAATAAAGAGGCCTTAATAGTGGGTATTTCTGATGCACATCATGATAAAAAACTTCAACTTTCAGAAGATGAAATTCCTCGCACTATCAAAGAATTTGGCGTAAAGATGCAAGCAGAAGTTACGGCAAAACGAAAAGCAAGTTTTAGATATAAATAAAAAAGCAGGAGAGGCCTTCTTACAAACAAATAAATCAAAAGAAGGTGTCATTTCCCTTGCAAGTGGTTTGTAATATAAGGTAATTACTCCTAATTCAACCCTTATCTTTGAAATTGAGCTGATTGTAATTAAATAACTATCAAGGGAGCTAATCCCTTATAATTAAGATATAAAATCCTTTTGTCCTTTCATTCCTTAATTACCTCTATACAAATTTTTAAATATTTTCATTCAATATATTTAATATACATTTATAATAATATAGAATATTATTATAAATGTATATTTTTCTGATATAATTATTTGTAATCAAATTAAAAGGGCACTTATAAAAGGTCAGAACTTTTTATAAGTGCCCTTATCACAAGGAAGTATCTATGGGAACAATGATGTTATTAATAGGAGGAGGGCTTATCTTTGCTCTTCTAACCTTTTGGGTTTGTGAAGAGAAGTCTTTAAAGGATGCTAACTTTTCTGATATGAAATGTATGGTGACGGAAGAAGTTGAACTTTCAAAATGTTTTGAGCAATTTAATACCGTTCGTTATATGGCTATTTATTTTATTATTATCTTAATAGCTGACCTTATTATTGCAAATATGATTTTTATTCCCCAAGGCTTTGGACTAACTGAAACTATGGTATTTACCTTTGTTCCTTCCATCTTAGGTTCAGGAGTTATCTTACTTGTTAAATGGACTTATCAGCCTATGGTAAAGCTAATTTCTTCATTTTTATTTGGCTCTGTTTTTATGGCAGCAGCCATTATTGCCTTTTCCTTTACATTTTTCGTTATTGCCTAAGGCATAAGGACTCACGTTAAAAGTGAGTCCTCTTTTCTTAATAATTCCTCCTCAAACACCCCTTCTAACTTACAAATCAGTTCCAATAAAGTAAAATACACTTTTTGGAGATAAAATGAAGCACCTATTAAAACTATTATTTTTGATGCTATTAACAACACAGCTATACAGTAATGAGTACACATGGATACATGATTATGATGAGGCAATAAAGCTTGCGCAAGAACAAGATAAAGACATTTACCTTTTTATAGGCGCTGATGTTTGTAGTTTTTGTAAAAAATACAAACATCAAACCTTGTCCAATAAAGAAGTGATGCAAAAGCTCACTAAGGATTATATACCCCTTTATCTTTCAAGAGACCAGCATCTAATCCCTGATGAGTTTGAACAATATGGTGTACCTAGACATTACTTTTTAGATCAAGATGGAAGGTCTTTTTTTAATACAAGGGGTCTTTTAGAGCTAGCCGGCTTTTATACTATGCTCGATGAAGCGGAGTTAAGTAAGTAGTAACTATAAAAGGCTATACTACCTCCACTACAATATATAAAAGGCTTATCCATGAATAATCGTAGAGATTTTATGAAAACATCTTTAGTTGCGTCAGCTGGTCTTATGGCTGCTGTTAGCACATCAATAGCTTCTTCCAATACACCAAAGAATATTTTTGCTTACTCAACTGCTAATCAAGGTCGTTGGGAAGGTAAGGCAGCTAGTCACGCTCCTATTATTACAAGTGAGAAAGGGAAGATTACTGTAGAAACACAACATGGTATGGCTGAAAAGCATTATATTGTTAAACATTCTATCATTACTGAAGAAGGTGAAGTTCTTGGCGAAAATGTATTTTTTCCATCTGATAAACAAGCAATATCAAGTTATGAGATCAAGGGTAAACATACAAAACTTTATGCTTTAAGCTTTTGTAATTTACACGACTTATGGGTGACTGAATTTTCAGTATAAACTCTTTTTCACTTCCATAAGGAAGTGAATCTTCTAACTCGCTATACTTTCACATAATGAATAAAATATATATAACCGACCTTGACCATACTTTTTTACGCTCAGACCTTAGTATCAGCTCTTTTACAAAAGATACTTGGAATCAACAAAGTATCAACTCTATAGTAAGTATTGCCACTGCTAGAAGTTTTTATTCCGCGACTAAGCTCCTTCAAGGCTTTAAAATAAATGCCCCTATGATTCTTCTTGACGGTTCCTTTATCGTTTCGCCTGAGAAAAAAATTATAGATGCCAAGTTTATAGATCAAGATATAGCCAATGAAATGATTCAAGAAGCTATCTCTTTTTCAAACCTTCATCCCTTTGTAATTGCCTTAAAAGATAAAAACTTAAATGAGTCATTTGACTTTCCAACCCAGCTTACTAAGGTACAAAAACATCTATTAATAAACTTTAAAAATGATACAAGACTCAAACAGCATACTCATGTATCTGCAAGCGAACAGACCTTTAAGGTTGTTTATATGGGTTCTTTTGAAGAAATGAAACCTCTTACTGATCATTTAAAATCTCTTTATGGAAAGTATTTTGAGTTTAAACTAGCACCTGAAACCTATAGTGGTGGATATTATCTAACTATTCTCAATCATCTTGGAGATAAGGCCCATGGGCTTAAAAAAGTTTGCGAGTATTTAAACAAGGATCTAAGTGAGGTTACGGTTTTTGGAGATAGTCTAAATGATATTGGAATGTTTAAACTTGCGGGAGTATCTGTTGCAGTAAGTAATGCCTTAGATGAGGCTAAAGAGCATGCTTCTATCATTTCTAAACACAGTAATGACGAAGACGCCGTAGCAAACTACCTCCAAGCACTATCAAAAAAACACTAGAAGCATAACTTTAGAAATAGCTATGCTGTTTTCTACAAGGACATAAAGAGTCTCTTTAACATAAACACTTAATTCTTATCATCTTCATAGGCTGCTATAAAATCATTTATAAGGGTGTCTAAGGCTTCATTTGTATCTTCCTTAGGTTCATATCCTTCTATAAGTTTTGTTTCCATATAAGTATATGAGAAGGTTTCTATTTTGTCTTTTCGTTTAGTAATAACTTCTTCACCTAAACCAAGAGAAATATAAATGGCTATAGAGTCTTCTATCTCAAGAGACTCAATTTTTATCACTAAGATAAGTGAATCTGTTACACCAAAAACAAAACCAGCTTTTTCAAGCTTTTTCGTTAACTCTTTTTTTAGTTCTTTCTTATCCATAAAGTCTGTTTGATTATCAATATAAAGGTTTAAATCACGAATATTATCTAAGGTATAAATAGAGGCTGAAAAGAGTTGAGCTGAAAAAAGTATTGCTAAAAATATCTTCTTCATTATTTTGTCTCCTGTAGGCAAAGAGCTAGGGCGTCTTCAGCATTTTCTAAAAATTCAGCTTTTTTCATATAAGCCACTGTTTCTAAAATAGACTTTTGTGTTTTTGGGTCTATAAAGTAAACCGCAGGGATTACAGATGCATAAAATTCCTTAGGGTACTTTCCCTTATCCTTATACTTGTCAAGCACAACAGGTATAAAATTCTTAGCCACCTCAGTTCTTACTTCTTTGGACTTCAAGGTCTTACGTTCAAACTTTTTACACCAAGGGCAGTAATCCCCAACAAGCACCAACATTAAAACCTTATCTTGTTCCTTTGCCATCTTTAATGCATTTGGATAATCCCTTTCATAAGAGAGCTCCGAGGCAAACTCATCAATTTGAGCTGAAAAGGCAAGGGCAATATAGGCTAGTAGTATCATTATTATTTTCACGGTATTATTCCT
>DTVI01000471.1 GCA_012963655.1 Sulfurimonas sp. | reverse complement strand
GTCCAGAACCTTAAAACCTCCAAGAGCATATACAAGAGCAAGGGCATGGCCCATAAGTCCAGCACCAATGACTGATATTTTTTTCATTTGTTTTCCTTTGGTAGCCAGGCAAGAGGAGCTATGCCTTCAATATCAGTTTTAACATCTACAATAGCAGGTTTACCACAAGATAATGCTTGTTCTAAAGCTCCTTGAAACTCACTCGGTTTATTAACTTTTATTCCAAAACAACCCATGGATTCAGCAACCTTATTAAAATCAATTTCAGAAAGCATCCAAAGTTGATCTGTACTCGACTCTCTACCTCCATAAGTTTCTTCAATTCCGCGTTGTTCTTGATTAAGGGAACTATTATTGTTCACCACTGTTACAGTGTTTATACCATATCGTAGAGCGGTATCAAGTTCGGTTAGATGATAGTAAACTCCTCCATCGCCAGTAAAACTTATTACAGGACGTTCAGGGACAGCACATTTTGCCCCAATTGCTGCAGGAATGCTCCATCCTAGTGATCCTGCACATCTAATATATGACTGACTAGGATTCTTAAAATCTATCATACTTCCCGTCCATACTCCTGCATGCCCAGTATCCGAAACAAGTACTGCATCAGAAGGAAGAGAGTCCGTCAGCTCCTTACACAAACGCTCTGGTCTCATTGGTAATTTCTCAGAATTCACAAAAGGTGCCGTGTCTTGACGCCATTCTTGTACCAAAATCTTAATATGCTCTATCCATTCTTTACGTGGTTTTATTTGTTCGGCATTATTAATCATTTTTTTTAGAGTTACTTTTACATCCCCCTGCATTCCTAGTTTAATAGGATAGGAGCGTCCAAGTTCAGCAGGATTAATATCAAGTTGGATAACAGGTGTACCCATTTGTGGAATTCTCCAGTCATGAGTGACCTGTCCTCCGGTATGACTTCCTATAAAAAATACTAAATCTGCATCACATACTGCTTTATTTGCACACGACCGTGAATAATTTCCTGGGACACCAACTGCTAAAGGATGATCCCAAGG
>DTVI01000470.1:819-1026 GCA_012963655.1 Sulfurimonas sp. | reverse complement strand
AACTTCGAATTGATCAAAGATCGCCTTGGACGAATATTCATTGAAATTATACCTGTGGAATGTCTATGGGTGGAATATAATTTTCTTTCAAGCCACTTATGGAGGCAAGACCAATTGCGAAGATCACCTCTTCCGCACTAACGCTAAGATGAAATGTAGCAATGAAAGTTTGGCAAGGCAAGAACCTCTGTGTCCTCTTGGGGACTC
>DTVI01000470.1:0-765 GCA_012963655.1 Sulfurimonas sp. | reverse complement strand
GAGCAATTTATTGAGAACAGTTTCGCCAATCAGTCCTCCTCTCACAATGTTGATCAAAACCGCAGTTTGTTTCATCAACCTTAGGCGTTCTTCCGAAAGAATGTTAAGGGTTGAATCATCAAGAGCTAAGTGCATCTTAACAATATCGGAGCGCTGAAGAAATTCTTCAATTCAGGCTGGAAAGACACCATAGCTTGTATAAAAGTCAGGGAAGTCAAGAATGTCATTGGAGAGAATAGTACAACCAGAAAGTTGAAACAGTTGCACCACAACCTTACCAATGAAACTACAGTCGATTATTCCCAAACCGTTCGCACAGATAGCAAACCTCCAACTTTCCAAATACCATTCTACACTTCTTGTTGAGCTTCTGGAATATGAAGGAGCATTGACACAGCAAAGGGAATTACCATCTCTGATACTGATCGGCGATTCACTCCTCCAAGCCTGCCAAGTCTCTTCTTATACTTGTCCATCAACGCAAAATCAATCATGTGGAATCCTAGGCCATACTTCCCGATCACATTGAGTTCCGGTAATTCATTAAGTATGACTCATCAATCCGTTCAATCCCTATAATTTCCTTATCATGCTCTTTTAAAAACTCGACAATTGAGTCGCCGTAAAGTTGTTCTCCTGCATTATTGAATGTGACTTTTGCATATTTTCAAAATAATTCAGCACGTAAAATCTGATTATTTGAAAAAGATCTAGAGCAAACTTAAACTTTATCAATAGAATTCTTAGGTTGGTACCGCAATATTT
>DTVI01000469.1 GCA_012963655.1 Sulfurimonas sp. | reverse complement strand
TAAGAGGTAGAAGTAGAAGGGTCCCTGAGAAAGAGTTTATAGAGCGTTCAAAAAATAAACACGGTAAAGATAAATATGACTATAGTGATCTGGACTATAAAGGTGTTACAAAAAAAGTAAACATTATTTGTCTTAAACATAATAAAAAATGGCGAATAACAGGGAGTTCACATTTAAATGGAGTTGAATGCTGTGAAGACTGTAGTGGGCGATATCGTTTAACCTTAGACAATTTTATTGAACGCTCTAAAAATCAACATGGAGATAAATATGATTATTCCAAAGTAATAATCAGTACTGTAAATTCCTATGTTACAATCATTTGTCCAGATCATATTCCTCAGAGAGAATGGCCACAAATTGCTCAGTCTCATATTGATGGTAAAGGATGCAGAATTTGTTCTGGATATGAAAAACTTACCACTAAAGAATTTATAAAACGTGCAAAAGAAAGGCATCGAAACAAATTTGATTATAGTAAAACAAAATATATTGATTCATTAACTAAAATTGAAATAACTTGTCCTGTCCATGGTCTGAAAAAAATGTTACCACATGTTCATCTTAGTGGTATAGGATGTCAAGATTGTGCTATAGAAGAAAAAGGATTAAAAAGAAGAAAATCTAACGATGAATTTATAACGGAAGCAATCAAAGTTCATGGCAATAAATATGGATATGACAAAACACAATACATAACATCAAATGATAAAGTTGAAATATTTTGTAAAACTCACAAAAAGTCTTTCAAACAGCCTCCTTTTTCTCATTTAGCAGGACATGGCTGTAATAATTGTGCAAAAAAACATATTAATTCAACAGACGACTTTATATTAAGAGCAAAAGAAAAACACGGTAGTAAATATAGATACCCAGAAGGAATTACAATATATAAAGGTGCCAGAGAATACATAACTATTTTATGTCCTGATCACGGTGAATTTGATCAAATAGCCTATTATCATTTAGCTGGTAATGGATGTAGAGATTGTGGGGATAAATTTCAATTTGTTTCTACTGAATCCC
>DTVI01000468.1 GCA_012963655.1 Sulfurimonas sp. | reverse complement strand
ATTCCATTTAAAAAGTCACTTAAGATGGTTGAATTCAGCGTTCCGTGAAAGCGGATTGATAGCGCTGATTCTTTTTTCCTTTAACAACAAGCGGGTTCAGTTGATGAGGCTAATCAAAGTTAAGTCATCCTCTATCTATGAGTTTCCAGAGCTTAGTTGTATGCTCATTGATATAACTGTGAAACCAGCGTGTAGTCAATGTCCAGACCTAATATCTTGATTTTTATGCCGGATCAGCAACGGGCCGATACAATTGGTTGTTTTGGCAATTCCGCTATTCAGACCCCTCACATTGATGCCCTGGCAGCCAGGGGGACGCGTTTCTCTAATGCCTGGGTTAATCACCCGGTATGCAGTCCTTCTCGAGTCAACATGATGACAGGTTGGTACCCCCACACGCGTGGACATCGATCACTGACCCACCTTGTTCAACCGCATGAGCCTAATTTACTTAAATACCTGAAACAAGGTGGTTACCAGGTTGCCTGGGCCGGTGCTCGTGGCGATGTTTTCGCACCGGGTGTGACCGAGGCTTCGACCCATTTCTGTGGCTGGACCACCAAGCCGGATCGCCGTGGTATGGGCGCACAGTTTGCTGAGCAATCTGCCCTTTATAATTCGTTTTATCATGGCAGACGGCCGGGTCCGGGTACCTGGATGGATTTCGACGAAGCATCGACCTGCACTGCCATTGACTGGCTGAATTCTAAACCTGAAGGACCCTGGTGCCTCTGGCTGCCACTGATATTTCCGCATTTGCCATTTGAAGTGGAAGACCCCTGGTATTCCATGTACCAATTGGAAGATCTGCCAGAACGGTGTGTGCATTATGGCCAAGG
Organism: Sulfurimonas sp.; assembly: GCA_012963655.1. GTDB lineage: Bacteria > Campylobacterota > Campylobacteria > Campylobacterales > Sulfurimonadaceae. The sequence continues at coordinate 188 of DTVI01000468.1, read as the reverse complement.
TAAACCCTTGTTCCATGCAGCGCTACGTGACAAGTACGGTACTGAGCGCCTCAGCGAAGATGAGTGGACAGAAATAAGGCGGGTTTATTACGGCATGGTTTCCAGAGTAGACAGTCAGTTCGGAAGAGTGATGCAGGCACTTGAGCGCATCGGCGGGCTCGATAATACACTAGTTATATACCTCACGT
>DTVI01000467.1 GCA_012963655.1 Sulfurimonas sp. | reverse complement strand
AACCTATGATTCTAGGATCCATAATGGACCACTATTCTTCTGGTCAACCAATTTTAATTAATGGGGATGCCACACCAGAAGAACTCCAGTTTGATTTTGAAGACCGCCCCGAGGATGCGGAGATTATCAAACAAGTTCAGGAGCTCATGGAAACTCGGATAAAGCCGGCGGCAGAACAGATGGGTGGAGAAGTAAATTATAAGGCATTCAATGAAGGTACTTTATATGTAGAATTTGTCGGCCCAACCATGACATTAGCGGACAAAATGACGAATGTAATTAGCCATTATGTACCTGAAGTTCGAACTGTGAAGGATTACAGAGATGCGATTCCTAAACCAGGTTTGAGCACCCCCGAGGGCCGCGCAATTCAGGCTGTATTGGATGAGAAAATTAACCCGGCAGTGGCTGGCCATGGTGGACACATCTCACTGATTGATGTCACGGAAGATACGGCCTTTATCCGTCTGGAAGGTGGTTGCCAGGGGTGCGGTATGGCAGATGTTACTTTAAAACAAGGTGTTGAGGTGGAAATCAAGGGCGCAGTCCCCTCAATCGCTGCAGTTTTAGACGTTACTGACCATGGGGGCGGGAGCAATCCTTATTATTCTCCCGGCAAGGGCGGTGCCAGTCCCTACTAGAATAACCAGGACTAACCTCTAACCCAGCAACGACTGGCCGAATTCTTGAACGTTTTGCTCATATCTACATACGACTTAGGACACCAGCCGTTTGCACTGGCTTCTTTGTACGCCCATCTATCTGCGGATGGTGCAAACGTCATTTGCAATGATGTTTCCATAGAGCCCCTGAACTCAAATGCGGTAAAAACCTCGGCCCTGATCGGTATCCACCTCGCCATGCACACCGCCACACAATTGGCCTTGGATATACTACCTAAGCTAAGATACTTAAATCCAAACGCCCAATTTTGTTTTTTTGGTCTTTATGCACCAATGACCGCAAAGCTATTTGAAAACGAGAAAAACATGACCTTCATAGGCGGAGAATTTGAAACCGGCCTAGTTG
>DTVI01000466.1 GCA_012963655.1 Sulfurimonas sp. | reverse complement strand
TAGATACTCAAACAAACACGCTTTATTGGTATGACTTTGACAATACAGTTGTTGATAATGTTAATCGCATGACAATGGGTCCAAATAATGAACTTTTTTTTGAGATGGGTGTTAATGGTATAGGTGGTGGTGCATATGAGGGAAATATAATAAAATTAAATTTCAATACTGATACGTTTACAAAATATCACCTTACAAACGCTCATTGCTCCAATCCGCTAGTCTTTGACTCTTCGGGAAATCTCTACGCTGAAGGTAATGCAGGATTTGTTTGTAAGATTGACTTTTCCTCAAACACAGTTACTACATGGGATTTAGGACAAACTGAAACTGGTGGGGTCAGTTTTGATTATTTTGACATAGATCAAAACAACAACATATTTGCTTCAATCCAAACCCATCAAAAGATAGCGAAAGTTGATCAGTCATCAAATCTAGTTACAGTCTGGCTGATCCCAGATGCACAAGAAGGTCCATTCGACATTGCAGCTGATTCATCTGGTAATGTGTTTTTCCAAGCTGGAAACAAATTCTGGCGGTTAGTTCCTGCTACAGACACTTTTACAAAATGGGATAATTTTGCAATGCAAAACTTGGATATGGATGGAAACACTCTTTGGGGATTCACCCATAATGCAGCATGGAAGCTCACATAAAATGAGCCATGAAAAAAAAACTTCCGTACAAATTATCCCAATTTACGCTAATAGCTTTAATTTGTATGTCTTTAGCTGGAGGCTCACTGGTCTATGCAGTTTCAATTTATTCTCAAACTGAAATAACCCCAACTACAACCGACTTGACCGAAACTACGGGCACGCTAACAAAGAATACAACCATACTTGCTGAATCCAGCAATATAACAGAATCACAAACAATAACCCCAACTACAACCGACTTGACCGAAACTACGGGCACGCTAACAAAGAATACAACCATACTTGCTGAATCCAGCAATATAACAGAATCACAAACAATAACCCCAACTACAACCGACTTGACCGAAACTACGGGCACGCTAACAAAGAAT
>DTVI01000465.1 GCA_012963655.1 Sulfurimonas sp. | reverse complement strand
ACTCATTACCATTTCAATTTTACTATTTTCTTCACTTGTTTTTTCCAGTGAAAAAAAACAAGGAAATATTACTTATGCTAATGGGGCAAAGTATAAAGGTGAACTTAAGGATGGGATGCCGAAATCACTCCCTCCCGAAATATCACAAAGCTTTGTAATGCTAAACCTAAGCAGCATTGAAGATCAGTATTTTATTGACATGGCCACAGATGCAGAATCAAAAATGGCTTCTTTAAAAGCAAAAACACTATTAATTATTTATCCATTGGGAGAATTCGTTTCTAATAGGCCCCCCATTGGATTCAAGGGAAACACTAACTTTCGTGGAGCAACCCACAAAGTCGTTCTTACTGAGTCAGAAATAAATAATATCAATGAAAATGTTTCAAATTTCTTAGCCAAGGCTAGTTGTACAGACTATCAATATAAGAGAAGGTATATTAATGAAACAGATTGGTGGCTTCGTAATGGCGGAGCCAGCCAGAGTCAGTCTCCAATATGTAATGATATTCGCATTATAATGATATCGATAGACCCAGACCGTAAAAAACCACGGGAGAGAGACAACTTGTCTTATGTTTTTTACCACGAAGCCTACCACTCCTTTCAGCATGACCTAACACACAACTGCAGAGGTCCTAATGATCTTTGGGTTATAGAGGCAGCGGCATCTTATTTTGCTCGTTATTCTGTTGCTATGTCCAATGGAGCGAGCCATAAAATGTTTGTAAATGGCCTTTTAGATTTTGCGTTGTGGCATGCTAACAATCTGGGCACAAAACTAGAGGACCCTGGAGTTGCTGAAAAAGGTTTAGGTGCATTAAGGTTAATGATAGAAAAAGGCTGGCTAGAAGAGTCAAGAGTTCTTGATGGGAGCTTGTTCCATGATTGTGCGAGAGTAAAAGAATTTAGTGATAGTGACCCTAAGATTCAATATTTAAAAGATCACTGGTATAAGATTGAAAATAATAATGGTAATTTCGAATTTAATTTAACAAATGGGCAAGTACCCTCTCAAAATGAAACAATT
>DTVI01000464.1 GCA_012963655.1 Sulfurimonas sp. | reverse complement strand
TAATATTAAGGAAATAAAATGCATACTTTAACTGTTCAAGTTCAAGTTAGTTGTTTTTATTTATATTCATAATTCTGGCACTAAATGCAAGAAGAGATTAAAAAATTGAGTTGATGAATACATTAGCCTAAGTAGGATTGTTCTTATTAAAGATATTAAGAATAATAATTTGATTGTTGTCTAAATCAACTTCATAAATAATGGTGTAGCCATTAAACGTCATATCTCGTATTGTTTCATTGTCAAAATAAAATGATTGTCTAAACTTGTAAGGGTTGTTGGGAATATTTTTTAATTGTTTGAATAAGTCTTTTTTGAACTTTTTAGAAGCTGAGAGTTTGTCTTGAGCGATATATTCAAAAATTTGATTAAAATTCTTTTCAAACTTTTTATCAAGCTTAATTTGCATATTTTAAATCAAGCTCTTTTTCTAAAGTGTCTGCTCTACTCTCAAACGCTTCAAAAGATACTAGTTCACTCGTTCCATTTTTGATATTTTCTCGTATGCTATTAAGTTCTTTTTGTCTTTCATAAAAATATGGATCATCTTCCATTTTTTCATCTTGCTTGATTTTAATTGTTTCTTTTCTTTTTGAAATAAAGTTTAAAAATTCTTGAAAAACACTATCTTGAACTTGAACAGTTAAAGTATGCATTTTATTTCCTTAATATTATTTACCTAATTATAGCAAAACTCATATGATGATATATATAAAATTATTTATTAACTGCTTCAATAAACATCCAAAGTTAATTCGGGTGTGCGTTTACTTTAAATTAAATTTTGCGACTATCTTTATTTAATGAAGCCTTCTATATATTTTTTACTGTTGTTTGAAAATAATATACGGTTGAAAATGGATGATTGTATTTAACATACTCATTATTTGGCAAAACTAACCGATGTACGTTTTTTTTATTTTTCATACGAATCCACTCATATGTTTCTAACGTATATGCCCAGTTTGTATTTTGTGGATATACTTTTGTAACATTTTCCTCTATATCAATTTGTTCATAAAGTCCACGTTTTTTACTAAAGACATCATCAGGAGAAAAATATCCTAAATGGCCAAGATGATGTTCATAAGTAAATTTATGCATAAAAATCTTCACTTTAAAATCTTCATTTCCTGAATAATTTGGTATTTTGTCAGACTTAAAATCAACATAGGCTTGAACTAAATAACCTTCATCATCAAACTTCAAACTATGAAAAAACCTTTTTGGCGTCTTAAAAATAAATTCTTTTCCATCTTTCATCTGTACAATGAACTCTCTTTTATTAGCATTGATTTCTCTTTGCTTATCAGCTTCTTTCTGTGCTTCACTCTTACTACAAGCCGTAACAAATACAATAACTACCAAAAATAAGAATAACTGTCTTAGGTTTTTCAACATATTGTTCCTTGTTTTATTAGAGACAAGATATTAAATGTTTCTTTCATGATTTTTATTTACAGTACTTTGTGAGGAAACTATTTAACTGATTTGCAAATTCATGAGCATTTTTTTGGGAGAAGGGTTTTGGTCCACCTGTCATCTCGCCGCTTTCTCTAATTGTTTCCATTAGATTTCGCATTGCTAGGTATTGTTTGATATTATCCACTGAATATAACTCACCTCTGTGGTCTATAGCGTGAGCATTTTTAGAGATAATTCTATCAGCTAAAGGGATATCAGCTGTAATAACTAAGTCACCTTCTTGCGCCATTTCTACTATCTTATGATCAGCCTCATCTGCACCTTGATCTACTATAAGGTATTCAATAAGTTTAGACTTACTGCCTAGGTTTATCTTTTTGTTGGCTATAACATAGGTTCGTAAAGAGAGTCTTTCTATAGAGCGTACCAATATAGGCTTTAAAAGATTAGGAAAGGCATCTCCATCAACAAAGATGGTCATTAATCAAGAATCCATACATCAAATTCACGACCTTTTAGCTTGCCTTTTTTAAGACATTGATGAGCTTGTTTTATCATGGAGCGTTCTATCGCCACATAAGCTTGTCTATCATATATATCTATCTTTCCTACAAACTTACCTGCTATTCCTGCGTCCCCTGTTAGCGCGCCTAAGATATCACCAGCTCTTACCTTATCTTTCTTTCCACCTTCTATCACAAGCGTGACATTCTGGGGTTTAAGTTCAAAGTTCTTGACTTGAGTTAGAATCGAAGCATCTTCAAAAGAGCGGGTTTCGTTTTTATAATATTCACTTTCTTGTGCCCCACTCCCATCAAAGATGGTGAAGGCAAGACCTGAGGCCCCTGCTCTTCCTGTTCTTCCTATTCTATGGGTATAGGTAGACTCATCTTTGGGAAAGTTAATATTTACAACCATATCCAAATCTTTTATATCAATACCCCTTGCAGCAACATCTGTCGCAACAAGAACCGAACATGAACGATTTGAGAACTGTACTAAAACATCATTTCTTTGATATTGTTCTAAATCTCCATGAATTGCAAGTGCATCTATACCATTAGATCTTAAGTCTTTGGCCATATCTTGGGCTTGTATCTTCATATTACAAAAGACTATGGTACTTTGAGGCTTATGAGTGGCAAGAAGGTTTGTTAAAACCTGAGACTTGTCTTCACTTTCATAAAAGACCTCTTTTATCTTGTTAACACTTTCCTGTGAAACTGTCTTTACCTCAATCGCATCTTTTTGCATAGAAGCACTTAAGTCCGCAATACTATCAGGATACGTTGCTGAAAAAAGAAGGGTCTGTCTTTCAGTAGGTGCATGAGAAATAAGATTTTGAATTTCTTCTATAAAACCCATATCAAGCATTCTATCTGCCTCATCAAGCACCAAGGTATCTAAAGCTTCTAAAGACAAGGAACCCTTAGTTAAATGCGCAAGGACTCGACCGGGTGTTCCTACAATGATATGTGCCCCGTGTCTAAGTGAACCAAGTTGTGGTCCAAAGGCAGTCCCTCCATAAAGCGTAAGGATCTTAATATTATGAATAGTTCTAGCCAAACGTCTAAGTTCTTTAGCAACCTGATCCGCTAATTCACGTGTAGGACAAAGAATAAGAGACTGTACTTTAAACTTTTTAACATCAAGTTTATGGAGTAAGCCTAAGCCAAAGGCCGCTGTTTTACCTGAGCCTGTTTTTGCCTGAGCAATAATATCTTTGCCTTCAAGTATTAAAGGTAAGCTTTGAACTTGAATAGGCGTCATCTCTTTGAAGCCTAGTTCGTTTAGGTTATGAAGTATCTCTTTAGCTAAGGGAAGTGCTGAAAAATTATTGGTTTGCATAGGGGTCTTCTTTCTTATAAGTGTGAAATTATAACGTATATCAGCTCCAAATACTTTAGTATTATTTTGTTAAAATTATCTAAATTATTATTTCAACTTATTATAAGTATAAGATTATATAATTTCGAAATAAATTATTAGGGGATATAAATGAAATCAATGAAAATTAAACTAATCACACTTGTCTTAACACTTAGTATACTTGCACCTATAAATGCTAATGCATTCTTCTTTAATAGCATAATTGAGGGAGCGACTTCCGTATCTAACAATATCGTAGATAGTAGCACCCAAATAACTTCTGAACTCTTTGCACTTTTTGCAGACTTAGCTGATGATATTGGTCAAATGGCAGATCGAATATTAGTAATGGCGGATAAGATTGGGGAAATGGCGGATAGAATTGTTGAGACAAATGAAATTATGGCAGGTATGGCTACTGATATAGCTGCTATCCAAAGTGCTCAAGCTTCTACGACTACACCGGCTGTGGAAACTATCTTTATTACACAAGATGACTTTCAAACAACACTTTATAAAAATGAAGCACCTCGTTTTAGCCTAAGTGATGGTTCAACTAAGTATCTTTTATATATTTCATCTTCAGCAATTATGGACACAAATACAAGAGCTATCTTAGTTCAAAGTGATTATGATTTAAACACTAGATGGAATGACCTTCAGGCTCTTGCAAATAATTATAAAATTTATATTGCTGTAAAGTCTATTAATGAAAATACAATTTCATCACTTTCAAATATTATACAGTACCGTACTACTTACTAAAAAACTCAGCTCTTTATTTTAAAAAGTTCCCAAGGTTTATTCCAAACTAAGAGAGCTTTTTTACATTCTTCACTTACAAAACGCTCTCCCTCTTTAGGCTCACACACAAAAGAAAACTCTACATCATCTAAGCTAAACTTCAAGGCATAAGCATGTAAATATCCTCTTTCTTCAGTCTTTGCATCTTCCACAGCTGCATATCGTATATCTCCCGCTATAGGAGACCCAATACTTTTTAAGGCAACTCGTATCTGGTGAGTCTTACCCGTATGCGGTTTAATAAGAAAAAATCGTTCATGTGTTCTTAATGCTGTAGATATAAATTGGGTAATGGCCGGATTATCATTTGTTTTTAAAAATTTGTATGAGCCTCTTCTTGCACTCCCCATATCCCCTTTTATCCAGCCTTGCTTTTTCTTCGGTTTACGCGTAGAAATGGATATGTAAAATTTTTGTATTTGTCTATTTTCAAAAAGCTTTGTTATCATATTTGCTGATTGGGAGCTCTTTGCTAATATTAATAAGCCTGAGGTCATCTTATCAAGACGGTGAACAGAATAAAGCTTTATACCTTGCTGCTTTTCAGCCTTAACCACAAAGCCTTCACCTTCTTCACTATGAAAACTAAGACCACAAGGCTTATTAAAAACTATAAAATCTTCATTTTCAAAAATAATTTCTAAAACCATGAGTCTCCAAAACATTCTTCTTTAGAATCTTTCACAAAGTCTAAATAATCTTTATCATCTTTTTTATTTATATCTTCATATTGTTTATGTGTGTATTCCTTTTCAATCATGTTATTCATGCAGGTACAATAACTTGCATTATTTTCACTCAAACATGTTTTACTAAGACCTTCACGCTCAGTATCAGACCAGTCATAATATTTTGTGTAAAACGGTACTAGGACCCATAAGGCAAAACCAATAGCTAAGACAATATTCATAATATATTCTTTTTTTCTTGTCTTATAAAACTTCCATCCATCATAAGCAATAAAGCTCAAAAATACTACTTCTAAGCCAATAATAAACCAATCACTATCCATAAAATCAAACATTTTCATCCTTAAAACTGAAATTATAGCTGTTTACACTATAATAAGAAAAAAAATGGAGAAATTGCATGTCCCCACAATGGATAGTAATTGGTGTCCTTATTGCCTTAGTATATTTTATATTTATCAAGAATAAGCCTTTAAGTAACCAAGGTTCAAGTAAAAAAGATGAAAAACTTAATGATGACGATATGGTTGAATGTAAAAAGTGTGGTACCTATATCACTTTAAATGAGGCGAAACTTAGCGAAGGTCAATATTTCTGCTCAGATGAATGCTTAAACGCCTAAGAATACCTCATATTAATTCTTCAGATAGAAGAATTTAAATGAGTCAAATAGATAAAAAAAGGAGACACTATGCTTATTTTCGGTCATCCTCGTATTGAACATGAGAAACTTTATCATGTAAATTCTATTGAAGCAATAAAGCACACACCCTCAAACTCAGTGCTTTTGTTTGATTATAATAATGAAGTATTTGAACTTATATCTCATGCAAAAGAAAATGCTCTCGCCTTTGCTCTTAATATCTCTTGCTTAAAAGATGCCCTTTTTTGCGAGAATTTGGATGCTAAGTACCTATTATGTTCTTATCAAAATGCCTCTAATGTTCAAAAAGCTGCTGACACCTATCTTTTTGATGCCAAGATTCTTGTGCATGTTGAGAATGAAGACAGCATGGAAGACTTAGCCCAACATGGCATAGATGGAATTATCTTTGCAGAGGCCATTATTAAAGTCTCTTAAAGCTCTTCTTTTAGTTTATTTTAATTACAGTAACTTTCTTTGTACTTGCACTCAGTTACAACAGCCAAAAATCCTCAAAAGGTTTCTTTAGGTTTCATTCTATTAATCCCTAAGCATAGATAATACGGCACACTATTTGCTGGTAGAAGATTATGAAAACTATACTTTATCTGCTTATTATTTCACTTCTTTTCACAGCTTGTTCAAGAAAACCCACCACCAGTTATAGGTATAAAAATTATTCTAAAAAAACTTCTAAACCTTTTTCTCATGTTTCAAAAAAGTCATCTTATGCAGGTACTTCTAAAAAAAAATCTAATTTAACTAAGATATATGCTGAATATAGACAATGGAAGGGAGCACCTTACCAATACGGAGGTCTTACTAAAGATGGTGTGGATTGTTCAGGTTTTGTTCTTCAAACCTATAAAAAGCTTTTTCAAATAAGACTTCCTCGTTCTACTAAAGATCAAGTTAAAACAGGTAAGCGCGTTTATATTAATCAACTTCACGCGGGTGACTTAGTCTTTTTTAAAACAGGTTGGAATGTTAGGCATGTGGGTATTTATCTTGAAAAAGGAAAGTTTGCCCATGCCTCTTCTAGTAAGGGTGTTGTCATTTCTAATATCCATACCCGGTATTGGAAGAAAAAATACTGGCAGGCAAGACGTTTGTTTTAAGCCCATTTCTATAGCCATTTAAAAGCATATTACGACTTGAATATGTTTATATAAGTCATTATAATTAAAGTATGAATACACATTATAAAAAAATGGAAAATTCCATCTTGAAGCAGTAACTCCAGCTGAGTATCATTTGCAAAAACATTAAACATCCTATTCAAGAGAAATGGCGGATAAAGAATGAAAATCTATCAAATCTATACATCCCTTTATCTGGAATACGGCCCTCAAGGTTGGTGGCCTCTTATTAATTATGAGGGTAAGAATACCTCTAAGTTTGGAAAGCAAGAGGCTTATCATAAGCAAGATTATTCCTTTCCCCGAAATTCCTTGGAAATTTTCGAGGTCTGCTTAGGCTCTATTTTGACACAAAACACTAGCTTTACATCCGTAATTCAGTCTTTACATAATCTCAATAAGGCAGGGGCTTTAAGTCCTAAGGGTATTAAAAATATGCCACTTGAAACACTTAAGACCTGCATTAAGCCCTGCGGATATTTTAATCAAAAGGCCAAATATATCTTAGAATTCATCTATTTTTTTGAAGATTTACAAGGACAAATTCCCAATAGAGAAGCTCTTTTAAGAGTACTTGCAATTGGAGAAGAAACAGCAGACTCCATACTTTTATTTGCTTATAATAGGCCTGAGTTTAAGATAGATGCTTATACAAAACGAATACTTTTAGACCTAGAACTTATAAATGAAAAAGTAAAATATAAAGAGATGAAGAAATTGATGGAAGATAGTTTAGAAGGATCTTATCAAGATGAAAAAGAACAAGTGATTTTATACCAAGAGTTTCATGCACTTCTTGTTAATCATGCTAAAGAGTTTTATTCCAAAAAGCCTTATGGAGAAGGCTCTTTTTTAAGAAAGTTATAGTTTAGCACTAAGCTTTTACTGCGTAAATTTCTTTTTCTTTAGCAATAAATACATCTGCCAAAAAGAAAAATGCTTCTTTCCATGCTGCCATAACTTCAGGTGTTGCAGCCTCACCAAGAACTTGAGTAATAGCCTTAAGTAGTGCTACGCCAACCCAAGGATAATGTTTAGGCTCAATATTAACCTTAACATGTAGCTTAGCTACTTTTTCAACCCCTGTACCTAATGCACCTAGGTTATCAATGTTAGCCGCATAAGCATATACCATTGCTGCTAGTTTTTTATATTGATCTGGCTCTGCGTCTTTGAAAAGCTCTTTTGCTTCTGGATGCTCTGCAAATAGGTTCTCATACATTGCTGTTGTAATTGCTTCACCATGTTCTTTAATAACGGGTGCGGTTGCTTTAATAATTGCGATTGTAGTTTCATTCATATTGTTTCCTTTTAAGTGTTTCTACTCATATGAGTTTAAACAACTTATCTATTTTTATAAGAGAATTATAGAATCTTTAAAAGGAATACTTTTTGACAATTGTCAAGTTTATAAAACTTTATAGGCCTTTGCTGAAACCTCCAGCTTCTTTTCTGTCAAAAGTATTTTAATATTTCGAGAAAGGGTTTCTGCTGTCATACCTAAAAGTGTCGCTATCTCATATTTTTTAAGCTCTTCACCTAGGCTAGGATTTTGCTTATAAAAATGTACAATCTTTTCTTTCGCGGTTGAAGCAATATTCATATGAATATTTTTTTGCAAGAGTTGAATCTTATTAATAAGGGACTGTATGATTTCATAAGATATACGGGGATTGCGTATAAAGTCTTTTTCAAAGGCATCAAGCTCTATCTTTAAGATGGTTCCTTCTGTTTTAAAAACCGCGCTAGAGGGAAAAGGAACCTTTTTTAAGATAGCCGGTTCAGCGATCAAAGAAAAGGGTTTAAAAAAACCGATAATGATTTCATTTCCCTTATCATCATATTTATAAACACTTACTAAGCCTTCAACAAGGACTAAAAGGTGTTCAGATCTTTCACCTTGCATAAAAAGCAAGGCATCTTTATCATAAGTAGAAATACTTGATATCTTAGTTAGTGTCTCAAGTTCTTCATCATTCATAAAAGAAAAGAGATAGGTTTCTTTTAAAATTTGAGATATAGGTCTAGTATTCAAGTTGACATTCCTTTAAGACATGGTGAAAGACCTCATCCAAGCCTGCTTCAAAAACTAAAGGTCTTTGAGAAATCGGATGTATTATACTTAGTTTAGATGCGTGTAAAAGTAGCCTATGGGAATTATACTTTTCTCTAAAAAATACATTATGCTCATGTCTTCCATATTTTGTATCCCCTACTATGGGGTGCAATATATCTTTCATATGACGGCGGAGTTGGTGTTTCCTTCCAGTTGTAGGAGAAAGTTTTAAGAGAGAATAACGTGTTGTTACATATTTACCTACAGCAAAAGGAAGTTCAATTTGAGAAAGTTTTTTATAAGAAGTGATTGCCTCTTGCGCTTCTTTATCTGTGTTTGCCTTAGCATCTGTCATCTTATCTAAGACCTCTTTTAAGGCATAATCAATCTTTGCTTTGTCATCTGTATATCCACGTACCACCGCAAGATATTCTTTTTCAAAGATTCCTTCTTGAATCTGAAGAGATAAGTCCCGGGCAATTTCCTTACTTAGAGCAAAGAGTAAAACACCTGAGGTGGGTTTATCTAAACGATGCACAGGATATACATATTGGCCAATTTGCTCACGAAGTATTTGAAGGGCAAAACGTGTTTCATACTTGTCTATCCAAGATCTATGAACCAAAAGTCCTGAGGGCTTATTAACGGCAACAAGATGTTCATCTTGGTAAAGAATTTCTAAACTTTCTTCCTCATCCATTTAAGTAATAATACGCCTTATAAAAGGGCTTAGACTTGTTAAAATTTCGTACCCAATAGTTTCTGTCTTACTTGCAAGTTCCCTCGCATCATCAAAAATAAGGAGTTCTTCTTGATCACTTTTGTAAGAGCTATTATCCATAGAAACACGTCCTAATAGTTCAAAACCTTCAGGGCTAGTATAATTATTTGACAATAACCTCGGAAAGCCATCTGCGTAGCCAATATCAAAACAGCTAACATCCATCTCTTCTTTGGCCTCATACGTAGCGTTGTAGCCTACTCTATGCCCTAGCTTTAATCTACGTGTAGATATTTTTTGCGCAAAAAGTGAAAGTACAGGTTCTAAGCCTGTTTTCTGAAGACCCTTGTCTAGGCTCAAACATCCATACGCCGCTATACCAATACGAACCATATCTTCATTAAAGTTATTGTCTCTAAAAATAGCGGCTGAATTACAAGAATGAAAACGATAAGAAGGGTATCTTACTTTTATCTTTTCAAAGTTTTTCTTTTGCCAAAACCATTCAGCACTCATTGTATCAGCGGAGCGAAAATGTGTAAACATAGCTTCTAGATTTAGTTCATATCTTTTAATAAGAAGAAGAGCTTCTTCTATCTCTTGTATAAGAAGACCATTTCTATGCATCCCTGTATCAATCTTTAATTCAACGCGCGTGTTTGCAGGAAACTTACTAATGTCATTTAAATCATTAATAACATACACAAAATTTGTATTTTTACTCAAAGGATGAAGTGGGGATAAGATAAGAATATATTTAAAATACTCTTGTATGAGTAAGGCTTCTTCTTCACGTCTTACTACTGCGCGTGAGATTCCATACTCTTTTGCCATACTTGCAACTTCAAGTAGACCATGTCCATAAGCATTATCTTTTAATACTAGAGCAATTTTATCTATATCTCCAGTTTTTTTAGAAATAATATCAAGGTTATTAAAAAATGCTGATTTCTTGAGTGTTATATAAGACATGGCAAAATTATACCGAAATGAAGTAAAATGAATGCCAAGATTATACCTAAAGAAGTAAAATGAAACGACTCCCAGCCGAATTTGAAAAGCAATCTTTTATCCAAGTGATTTTTCCACATAAGAATACGGATTGGGCTGAGTACCTAAATGAAGCAGAAAAGAACTTTATTGAGATTATAAAAGCTATCATTGCCTATCAAGACTGTTTAGTTATTTGCCATGATATACAAGAAGTATCTTCTAAGCTTCCCATCTCTTCTAGACTTCATTTTACTCAAGCAGACACAAATGACACTTGGGCTAGAGATTGCTCTGCTATTTCTGTATATGAAAATAATAAGGCTAAACTTTTAGACTTTAAGTTTACCGCTTGGGGTGAAAAGTTTGATGCCGAACTGGATAATGAGATGAGTCAAAATATCTCAGATATATATGAGACAAAGATGCAAAGACTTGACTTTATCCTTGAAGGTGGGGCAATTGAGAGTAATGGTAAGGGCACCCTTCTTATTACAGATGAATGTGTTTTTAATAAAAACAGAAATAAGCTTAGCAAAGAAGAAAGTATCAACTTTTTAAAAAACAATCTTGGTATTAAACATGTCATCTCTTTAAAGCATGGATATTTATGTGGGGATGACACAGACTCACATATTGATACACTTGCACGTTTTACAGATGAAAGCACTATTGTTTATCTTAAGTGCGAGGATAAAGAAGATGAGCATTATGAAGAACTTCAATCTATGCAAGCTGAATTACAATCTTTTAAAGATCAAAGGTCAAAGGCCTTTCGTCTAATTCCTCTGCCTTTTACTAGAGCTATATATTATGAAGGAGAGCGCTTACCTGCAAGCTACGCGAACTTCTTGATTTTAAATGAGGCAGTCTTAGTTCCCACATATCAAGATGCTAATGACCCAATCGCCTTAAATAAACTTGCGGAGGCCTTCCCTTCTAGGACAATTGTTCCTATAAACTGTTCAACCTTAATTCGTCAACATGGAAGCTTGCATTGTGTTACTATGCACTTTCCTCAAAAGATTGCTTTGAAGGTTTAAAATCTTATACCTGTACTCCCTTACTTACTTTTTTTAATAAAGGCTTTCAACACATTCTTCTCACAATATAAGTTTAAATTTTATATTGAAGTATTCTTTCATAAAACCGATGGTATACTGGAATAACTAAAAATTATAGGAGTTTTTCATGAAAAAAGGTTTTACACTAGTTGAGCTTATCTTTGTAATCGTCATTATAGGTATTTTAGCAGCTGCTGCTATTCCACAGTTTACAAACTTAAAGCAAAGTGCTGAGGCAAATAGTGTTGTTAAGACAATTATAGATGGTGCTTCTTCTGCCATTAGTGTTGGTGTCAATTTAGCTGACTTGGAAGATGTGAATTTATCTGATGCCTCTGCAGGTGGGACTCTTGAAAATATGGTAACTATCACAGGAAAGGGTTGGTCATATGCAACAACTGGAGATGGTATTTATACATATAAAGACCTTAGTAGTGATGCTGTTATTGCGACCATATCTTTAAGTGGAAGAGAAGTATCTTACACGATAGATTGTTCTAAATTTAATGATGCTGCAACAAATGAAAAATGTAGTAAAGCAGTTGGAGGCCCATCTGCACCTCCTAATAACGTTGTATCTGAGTCTATCAAGTTCTAATATGAAAAAAGCTTTTACACTTGTAGAGCTTATATTCGTTATTGTCATCATCGGGGTTCTCTCGGCGGTGGCTATCCCTCAATTTTCTAAACTTACTGATAATGCAAAAATATCTTCTGAGCTTTCAACGGCTTCTTCTGTTCAAGCAGCACTTGAGGCGGTTCATGGTGAATGGGTTATAAGTTCTTGTGACTTTACCTGGGGAAATAACAGACCCTTTTCTGAACTGAATACAGATGGGTATCCAAGTAGTTTAGGAGAAAGTAGCACCAAACCTCTCAACTATCTTTTAAAGAACTCTGAGACGGCTAACTGGACAAATACAGGGTCTACTTATTATGGTCCTGCGTCTAGTACCGCTAAGGGAACAAGTCATTGTAAAAATGGAAAGCCTTGTGTAGGAAAATCTTGGGAATATAACAACAATACAGGTGAATTCAAACTTATTGAACCCTAAGTAAATGCTTATATATTTGTAATCTTATTAATAACCCATAAGGCAAAGGCTAGTACAATGGTGCTAATTATTGCTACGATAATAGTTCCTATTTCCATACTTTCTCCTATCCTGCTAACTCAACCATAGACCACATCGGTAAAAAGATACCTAAGGCTAAGAGTAAGACAAATCCTGCGATTGCTGTTATTAAAATAGGTTCTATCATCGTTGCTACATTATCTATAATATAATTATACTTATCTCTAAAAAGTTTAGACATTTTTGTTAGCATACGATCGATAGAGCCACTTTGTTCTCCTGCTTTAAGCATTTGTAAGGGCATACTGTCAAAGAGTTCTGTTTCCACAAAACCCTGATGTAAACTCTTTCCATCTTCTATAGCCTCAGCAACCTTAGACAGTTGTTGATGCATATAAGTATTGTCAACTATCCCATTTGCCGTACGTAATGCATCAATAATAGGAATACCTGCAGCACTTAAGACATCAAAAATATATACAAAACGTCCTATCATTGCTAAATAGGTTACGTCTCCAACAATATAAATCTTGAGTAAGAACTTATCTGTTTTTAAACGTATATTTTTACTCTTATTATACATTTTTGTAAACATTGCCGCTAATAACACTGCAGACCCTAAGATATAAGGTCCATACGAAACTAAGGCATTTTCTAGCCATAATAACAAACGTGTAGGAAAGGGTAGCTCAAGTTTAGCTGAACGAAAAAGGTCTTCAAATTGAGGTACCACATAAATAATAACTACTGTAAAAGCAATAGCCATAGCCATAATGATAAAGGTAGGATACCTTGTTGCTTTTTTTAGCTTTATACGATTATCATAAATCTCTTGGATAATATCAGCAAGACGTTTGATCGACTCCGAAAGCGTTCCTGTTTTTTCACCCAAATCAAACATAGAAATACTTAGCGTTCCTAATTGTAAGGTGTATTTTTTAGCCGAGGCTGTTAAACTAAGCCCCCCTTCTATATCTTCAAGTATTGAGGTGAAAATAGCCTTTATCATCTCGTTCTGAGTACCTTCAATCGCCTGTTCTAAAGAAATATTAATAGGCATACCCGCATCTAACATTACATATAACTGTTCAAGAACAACAATATATTCTAGGTCATTTACAGGTTTTTTCTTTATAGGATAATCCCATTTTTCTTGAAATTTTTCAAACCTTATGCTAAAGGGTTGGGGTACTTCTATAACTTTTTGAATAACACCAAGAGACAAGGTAGAAAATTGTTTTGTTGCTTCTAAGCGATTAGATGCTTCAAGAACATGTAATCCTCTATATTTTCCTTGTTTATACTGTATTCTAAAATACTTCATTTAAATATCTTTAACTACTCTTAGTACATCATCTAAGGTTGTAATTCCCATGCCTGCTTTCTTCAAACCATCATAAAACATAGGCTCAAAGCCTTCATGTTCTTGCGCATAAGAGGCAATCTCAAAGTTTGTTGAACCCTTAGCAATCATCTTAGAAATTGCTTCACTAATTATTAAAATTTCTGAAACCATTATACGCCCAGAATATCCAGAAAACTCACATTGAGAACAGCCCTTTCCCTTATAAAATAAGGTATTAGCTGCGACATGACCTTCAATCTTATGTAAAAGATCCTTATGTGGCTTTACCTCATGTTTACAATGTACACAAATTTTTCTAACTAATCTTTGAGCTACTATCCCTAAGATAGAATCTGCAATAAGATAGTTTTCTAAACCCATCTGTGACATTCTTGAAATGGCAGAGGCAGCATTATTAGTATGAAGAGTAGAAAAAACTAAGTGCCCTGTTAAAGAGGCCTGAGCTGCAGCACCTAAGGTTTCAGCATCACGAATTTCACCAATCATTATCACATCAGGGTCTTGTCGTAAAAAAGATTTAAGTGCAGAGAAAAAGGTGAACCCTACTCTCTCATTAACTTGAACTTGCTGGACTAAGGGAAGTTGATATTCAATAGGGTCTTCAATAGTTAAAACCTTATTCTCTATACTTTTAATCTCATTTAATGCTGCATACAAGGTGGTAGTTTTACCCGATCCTGTAGGCCCCGTAATAAGTAAGATGCCATAAGGAGAATGAATTTGATCTGTAAATTTTTCAAGATTTTTATCAATAAAACCTAGGTCTTCTAGTTTAAGTAAAATCTTTTGTTGATCAAGAATACGCATAACCACAGATTCACCATAAAGCGTTGGCGTTGTTGAAAGACGAAAATCATAAACCCCATCTTCAAGCTTAAGTGTGAAGCGTCCGTCTTGTGCCTTTCGTTTTTCAGAAATATCTAAATGCCCTAAGATTTTTATTCTTGAGACTAAGGCATAATAAATTTCCATATCAAAAACAAAGCTTTCATGTAAGACCCCATCTACCCTGACACGAATAGACATATCATTGGCAGCAGGTTCAATGTGTAAGTCCGAACCCTTTCTAAAGATTGCGTCTTTAATCACTAAGGTAATAAGACGCATAATAGCAGACTCTTCACTCTCACTTTTTGAGCCCTCAGTATGTATCTCTTTTTTTACCTCCGCAACAATAGAACGTGTTTTTTTAATAATATCTATACGTTGAAAAATACGCCTAACATCATCTTCAGGTGTTAATCGTAAAGAAATTGGCTTGGTTATAATAAACTGTTCTAGGGCTTCAAGTGCCTCATAGTTTAAGGGATCAGAAGTCGCAATATAAATATATTCGTCATCTTCTTTAAAGGGTATAGCCAAGGCTTTTTCTAAAAGAGCATAAGGATAGTTTACTAAGGTTTCAAAGTTGATTTTCTCACCAAAAAGATCCACAAAGGCCACATCAAGTTGTTGAGATAAGAGTAAGGACATCTCTTTTTGAGTAACATATCCCTCATCAATCATAATCTCACCCATCTTCTTAGAGTAACTATATTCTTTTTGAAGACTTAAGACATGCATTAACTGCTCATGAGTAATATAACCTTCTTCAACAAGTAAATCACCTAAGCGTACGTTCTTTTTAATCATTCAGTATCTCCTAACGGTATTGATGTGTACTTACTTTTGTACCTTTTTTATATACATTTATATGGAGCTTATTATCCACATATACATCTATATAATTTCTCTTATCACCTATTTGAATATGCTTAGGGTCTTTAGAAATTACCTTAAAATTATTTAACTGTATCGCGTCAAAAACTTCAGATAAGATATGATATGTCAAGGGTAAGGTATAAAGACTTAGGTCCCCG
>DTVI01000463.1 GCA_012963655.1 Sulfurimonas sp. | reverse complement strand
AATATTCAGAGCCCATTAAAAGGAGGCTTGTGCTTAGAAATAATAATAGACTTTTCATAAGACAATTATACTACAAAAATCCTCTATATTATTTTCTAACATTTGTTTATTATCTATGCTATAATTATTTTTAATACCATCTCTTTGATGCACCGCATTTTAGATATTTTACTAAGGAATTATCATGTCATTAATAGACCATGTTGATGCTTCTACTCAACTCGCAAAAAACAATGAGGTACAACTTCTTGTATTTAAGGCTTCTTCGGGCGTAGATTCTCCCTTTTATGCTATTAATGTTTTTAAAACACGTGAAGTTGTTGAGGCTAAGAATCATTTTTTAACGGAAATCCCTTCTTCACACCCCTTTCTTGAAGGGACTATTGTACTTAGAGGGGTGCAGATTCCTATCTTAAATCTACCTCTTTGGCTAGACCATCCCATTACCTACGAAGAGGTAGTTACCTCACGCTTACTTATATGTGACTTTAATGGAATTATTATTGGTCTTCGTATCACCGAGGCTCATCGTGTTATTAAAAAGAACTGGGCAGATATGCATGCTCCTGATGCTTACAATCTGAATGATGGCTCAAAGGTAGTCAATGATACACGTTTAGAAGATGGAAGCCTTTGCTTGGTTTTAGACTTTGAACAACTTTTAGCTGATGTTATCCCTTCTGCTATGGTTAATGTAGATCAATCACCTGAAAATATTAAAAACCTTATTGTTCCTGACAAACTTTTATATGGGACTCTGCTTATAGCTGAAGACTCAAAGGTTGCGCAAAAACATCTGCATTTACTTCTAGAGAGGGCTGATGTTAAGCATAAAATATTTAATAATGGAAAGCTTTTAATGAACTATATTTACGACTTACCTGATAAGTCAGTTATCCCCGCTATTGTGACAGATATTGAGATGCCTGAAATGTCTGGGTTTACCGTTATAAGGCTAATAAAAGAGGAACCAGAAACTGCTAATATACCTATCATAGTTAATTCTTCTATGACAGGTGATAATAATAGAAGAGAGGCTGAAGCATTAGGAGCAGATGGATTTGTTAATAAAACAAAAAGTCATGATATTCTTCCCTTAGTAATAAAACTTATGAAAGAAAAAGGGGAGACTTAGCCTGTGCTAAACTTGAATTTTTCAGATATCTTATCTAAAAAATGGATAATACTTAAGACAAGAAAACAATAATCTCATACATAAATAAAATTATACACTTAGTGTATAAAACTATGAATAACTTTTTTTACTGTTTCCACTTTTCTTATGCCTTCCACACTTTTTCCTGCTTGAAAGAACCCTTGCTGAGACTTTTTTCCTTTGACAAGGCCTTTTAAATTTTTAATAGAACGAAGCATATAAATAATACGAACCAAACCTTTCAAGATAGAGTTTTCTAGCATCCAAGAAACAATAAAATTGGGCTTAAGTCCTAATCTTTGAATATAAGGTGTATTAATCACACTTACCTTCACGCCTGTTAAGTTTAGAGAAAATACAATATCATCTTTACAAGCCTTTATAATAGCTTCTTTATAATCACTTGGTACCTCACATTCTACTGTAGCAATAAAACGTGTTCCCATTTGAACTCCTAAATAGCCTAGAGAAAGCATCTCAACATATGCTTTTTTGTCCCCAACACCTCCAGCACACACTAAAGGCAGACCTAGCTCTTTTAAATCTTCATACAAGCAAGGTGCCTCAATATCTCCCGCGTGACCTCCTGCATTAGCATTCACACAAATAAGTCCATCTACCTTAGCCTTTACAGCAATCTTGGCCCACTTGAGTTCTGTAACATCATGATAAACCTTTCCCCCTACTGCATGAACTTTTTGTACTACCCAATCAGGCTTACCTAAGGAAGTAATGAAAAATCGTATGCCTTCATCAAGAGCAATATCTAACCATTCTTTCATCTTATCTTCATACTTTTTAGAACTTTTTTCAATTAAGACATTCATACCAATAGGTTTAGAGCTAAGGCTTTTAATATAACGTATGCCTTCTTGAAAGTCATATCCATGTACATAGGTTAAAGAAATAGGTTGAATAATACCAATACCCCCTGCTTCAGATACCGCCGCCACTAGTTCGGGGTTAGAACAAGGGTACATAGGGCCTCCAATAATGGGAACTTCAATTCCAGCGTCTTGTAAAAATTTATTCATTAAATATCCTTAGCCTGTCCAAGTTTCCAAACCACTTTAACCTTTGCCACACATTCATTATCTTTATCAAAGATATTAGCATAAACATCTAAGTCAATATCTTCATTAATTACTGGAAGCTCACATCTACATACAGCTCTTAACTCACCTCTAGCTTTTTTAGAAAAATCTATAGATATATGCTTTACAATACCTCGTATATTTGGTTTTAAAGAGCCTAAGACCGCTATACCACTGGTAAATTCACCTAAATTTGTAAGTGCAATTGCATGGATAGAATGCAAATGATTTCTATTTTTTCTTTTATCTCTTAAAATAACTTCTGCATGTCCTTCTTCTAAAACATCAATACACGCACCTAAAGCGCCTGTATAAGGATTTACAAAACCAATAGCATAGGAAAAAAGAAGCTTTCCTATCTTATATTTTGAAAAAAAGTTCCATAAGGAAAAAAGTTTTTGAATGGACATCTTAGCCTGCCTTTATAAGGAAATAGTAAGTATTTTGTCATTTTAAATATAATCTAGAAATATATGCAAAACTAAAAAAAGATAAACTTTTCTACAGAATTTTGCAAGTCATTAATTATAAGTTTATATTATTATAGCAAAAGAAGTTAGTAAAAAATTATTAAAAGAGTAAAGAGCTTAGACTTCCGCTAATACACGGCTTATTTCATCTGTAAGTGTCTTGTTCAAGCTATACTTAACATTGAATTTCCCATTATATGCTAAGCTGTAAATTAAGGTGTTCCATTCTTCTTGTGTTTGCACCTGCAATTCAATAAGATCATTATTAAGATTTTTTTATGTTCTTTAGTAAAAGAAAAGGAGTGTGGTTCACTTCCCTCACCGCTAATATAGCCGCCAGATAGCTTTAGAGCTAAAGAATGATGTTCAACTTATAATACCCCATCAAAAAAATCATCCATCTATCCACTTCACTAACATTTGAAAAATACTCTGATAAATTTCATTTAAAGTACGTGACATATAAATCCTTTAAATAGTTATCATATATCTAAACTATAAAAATTTATTGTTCCAAAAAGAGAAAAGGTTAAAAAAAGAATATTTCAGTCCAAAGGACTGAAAAGAAGTTATATACGTGCGTAGTCTACGCTAATACAAGCCTCAAGCTCGCTAAGTTCTTTAAGCGTTTTTTTAGATACATCAGAGTCAGTAACAATAACAGCTAAGGCTTGGTCTTTATTACGTCCTAGACGGAAATCGGCAATATTAACATCATGCTTGGCCAAGGTCGTACCAATTTGACCAATAACACCAGGAACATCAGTATTTTTATAAATAATCAGGTTACCCTTAGGCTCAATATCTAAGTCGAAACCATTAATATCAACAATACGCTGAACGTCTTCATCAAAAATAGTAGAAGAAATTTCAACTGTACCTTTTTCAGTTGTTAATTTAACAGTGATTTTATTTTTATAAATACTTGTATTTGCTTCTTCTTCAAAATCAAGTGATATACCACGATCTTGTGCTACAAATTCAGCATTTACATAGTTAATATTTCACCTAAAGACTCTGTAAGTGCTCCAACAGTCACGAAGGTCATAAGTGACTTTAGGTAAGCAGAAATATCACCTTGAGCAGATATTTTAATAGACTTTACAGCCGACTTGTTAATCTGTGCTGCTAAAAAAGCTGTTTTTTGAGAAAGCTCTAAAAACGGTTTAACAAAGGCAGGAATTTTGTTTTCATCAATAGGTAAATTAAAGGCATTTTTAAATTCAATTCCCTTAGCTGCATTAAGCGCTTGTGCTGCTGCTTGTGTACCAATATTATATTGAGATTCAAAAGTATTTGCACCAAGGTGAGGAGAAACAATAATATTATCAAGTTCTAATAAAGGATGATTGATTGCTGGTTCTTTATTAAACACATCTATACCTGCAAAACGGATTTTACCTGATTTTAGGTTATCAAAAAGAGCTTCTTCATTATAAAGACCACCACGTGCACAGTTAATTAAAACTATACCGTCTTTCATTTTAGCCATTTCATCAACATCTAGCATGTTTAATGTTTCTTGGTTCTTAGGTGTGTGAATAGTAATAATATCACAAGCTAAAATATCATCAAAGTTAGTTGTGTATTCCATACCAAGGTCAGTTGCCTTAGAAGGAGAAATATAGGGGTCATAAGCCACAATATCCATCTCAAAAGCTTTAGCACGGATAGCAACACGAGACCCAATATTACCAAAGCCAATAATACCTAGCTTTTTACCCTTCATTTCATAACCATACCATTTTTCTCTTTTCCAGATTCTCTGGTTTTTAAGATGGTCATGTGAATAAGGAAACATTCTCATACAAGAAAGCATGTGTGTCATTGTAAGTTCAACAGCTGCAATCGTGTTAGCAGTTGGTACATTCATAACAATAATACCTTCTTTAGAACATCCCTCAATATCTACATTATCAACACCTACACCCGCTCTAATAACAGCTTTTAAATTCTGTGCCGCTGCAATAAATTTATCATCAACATCTGTTGAAGAACGTGTGATAGCAATATCTGCTGTAGCTATAACATCTAATAATGCTGTTTTATCAATATCAGCAGCAAAAACATATTCAATTTGGTCATCATTTGCAAGCATATCAAGACCAGCTTGGTGGATATGATCACATACTACTACTTTAGGCTTAGACATATAAAATTCCTTAAATTATAAATAAAAATAAAATTACGCTTTTGTGTAATTTTATTTTTATTTACCTAATTATCTTTTTTATTTTTGCATTTATAGCATAGTTTTTTAGTGCTTTTACTATATTTTTTAATTGTTTCACATTTTTAGAATAAATAATAAGCTTCATTTCTTCTTTTTTTAGCTCAAAAATATATTTAACCTTATAATGTTTTAACACTTCTTTAAAACAAAATAATTGGTAAGGGTCTAAATTTTCGGCATGTAACTCATAAGAAATTATTTTTTTAGGTGGATCTTTAAGATCCACTTCCACAAACATTTCGATTACAGGATAAAAATAGCCTTCATCCTCATGCTGGGAAAAACGTTTTATCCATTTTTCTTTACTAGGGATGTTTGGAAGGTCTTGTGCTTGAGGGATATCTGCCTTATCGGCGTATATACTTGCATCATTTTGATTAACTTGAACCAAAAAGAGAATCAGAAAGAAGGCTACCCCAACAAAAATTGCTGGGAAAAGCCATTTTACAAGTATAGAGTGCATCTTGAAAGCTTACTTTAGTTGGTCTTTAATAAGATCACCTAAAGAGTTACCAGCATCGTTTTCAGCATTAACTTGTGCTAAAACAACTTGGTCTTGTAAACGCTGTAGTTTTTTTACTGAAAGACGGATACGATCGCGTTTAACATCAATCACTGCAATTGCTGCTTCAATTTCGTCACCTGGATTAAGTTCTTCAGCGATTAATGGCTCAAGATCTTCATTACGAATAAGTGCGTCCATGTCCCCTTCAAGTGAAACAAATACACCGAAGTCTTTAACATCACGAACCTTACCTTTAACAATATCATTAACCTTGTTCTCTTTAGCAAATTTATCTACTGGAGACTCTAGAAGTGCCTTACGGTTAAGAGAAATTTTCTCTTCTTCACGGTTAATTTTAACAATCTTAACTTCTACTTCATCACCAACAGTGTAAAGATCTCTTGCTTTTGTACTCTTGTCCCATGAACAATCTTGATTATGTAAAAGACCTTCAACAGAACCAACACGTACAAATGCACCAAAGTCAGTTAATGTTGTTACAGTACCTGTAATGATATCGCCTTCTTTAGAAACCTTGATGAACTCATCAAATGGCTTAGGAAGAAGTGTCTTAAGAGATACACGAAGCTTATGCTTCTTAGGATCAATTTCGATAACTTCAACATCAATTTCAGCACCTACTTCTAGGTAATCTTTTGGTGACTTAATATTCTTGTCCCAAGTGATTTCTGAAACATGTAAGAAACCTTCAATATCATTACCAAGATCAACGAATACACCATAAGGTTCAACGTTAGAAACAGTAACAGTGATAGTATCACCTTCGTCTAGTTCAGATTCAACTTCTTCCCATGGATCAGACATAACTGCCTTAATAGAAAGAGAAAGATGACGCTTGTCTTTATCATAAGAAATTGCCTTACATTGAACAACATCGCCTTCTTTGTAATACTTAGAAGGATTAACAGGACCCTTATAAGAAATCTCATTATAATGAACAAGACCATCAACACCACCAACGTCTACGAACATACCGTAAGAAGTAATCTTCTTGATAGTACCTTCAACAACAACGTCTTCTTCCATAAGCGCATCAATAATTTGCTTACGTTTTTTACGGTCTTCATTAAGAAGTTTACGGCGAGAAAGAACAATTGAAGACTCAGCTTCATCAATCTTAATAACTGCTGCTTTAACCTTACGTCCGATAACATTATCATCATCTTTAAGTGCTGCAAGAGACTTAGGCATAAAGAAAGCTACACCATCAAGTTCTAAAATATAACCACCACGGTTCTTCTTAGTAACAGTTGCTTCAACAATTAGGTCTTCATAATCATCTTTATGTGCTGTGATAAATTCAAGTGTCTTAAGTTGTTCAAGCACTTTTTTGTGAGAAATACGAGGTCTTTCATTACGAAAACCTGTAATCATAACTTTAATAGTATCATTTACATTATATAAGAGTTCACCATTTTCATCTTGAATCTCATTTAGGTATAAAATACCCTCTAGTTTTTCACCCACATCTACGAGTGCTTTATCTTCTTGAATTTCTACGATGATACCATCAGCTATACGATTTGATTCTTCTGATCGTTTTTCTGATGCTTCAAACATCGCCGCAAAGTTTTCTTCTTCCATTGGTTCGAGCTCTTGAGCCATACAAATATCCCTTGTTTACGGACAGTCTTTAAGACCGCCTCAAATAAAAATTTGCAAATTATAGCTCATATTTCCTTTTTATTCCTTTATACTTTATATAAATTATAAAAATAATAAGTTTACAAGATTGCATAAGCTAATTTAATTAGCTAAGCTTGAATTATAGACTAGACTGTTAAAATATATATGAATAATTTTTAATAAAAGAGAACTTTTTTTATGAACTATAAAAGCCCTCTTCATTTAAATTAATCAATCTATTTCATATCGGGGCCTTATGCATACAATAAAAGATTTACACAAATATTCTCATAACCTAAATGTTTTATATGTAGAAGACAATAAGGATTTAAGAGATAAAACAACAACCTTATTTGAGATGCTCTTTAAAAGTATAGATACTGCAGAAGATGGAAAAGTCGGCTTAGATAAATATAATAAAAATCATTACGACCTAGTTATTTCTGATGTTAATATGCCCAATATGAATGGTATAGAGATGTGTCAGAAAATAAAAGAAGTTAATCCTGAACAAAAAATTTCTATTGTGTCTGCCCATGACGAGTCCTCTATTTTAATAGACCTTCTTAAGGCTGGTGCTGATGGTTTTATCCTTAAGCCCATGAATATGGATAATCTCATCGTTGGCTTATATCCTATTTGTAGGGATGCTTATACTCAAATTGTTAACATACAACTCGTAAATGAATTAAACGAAAAAAATGAACAACTCCAAAAACAAAATAAAAAATTGCGTGCTTCAGACAACACCATAGAAACAAAACACCAGCAACTCGGGGATTTAATTCAAGAAAGAAATGACTGCCTTCAAAAAAATGAAGATAATGCTAAAAAAGAAATAGCATCTGTAAAAGTTATAAACACTACAACTAAAAATGTAGAAGCAAAAGTGCTATACGATTATTTTGAAGAAGATACGGATGAGGGAGAAGAAAATGTCATTTTCTTAAGTGACCACGGTGCAGACTTATCAGAGATTTTTATGGAAATACCTGAAATAATATCAAGCTACGCTCAAGATTCCAACCCTGCGCAGATCTATAGAATTTCGGGGCTTTTAGCTAAGGCTTCTTCTATTCTTTTTTATTATTCACCGTATTTAGACCTTTTATCTACAAACTTTAGAGAACTTTCCATAACCTTAGAAAACAATTTAGACACATTTATTGAGATTATGAAAATAGATTCTCAGTCTGTGTTAATGCTTTTTGACGCGGTAAGTGCAGATATGGACAGATATGTACAAAGATTTTCAGTTGAGTCTTTGGCTATGAAGAATAGCCATCATATTCATCAACCAACAGCCCTGAGTATTCAACAAATAATTACTTCCATTGCTCCTGCTGTCATAGAAGAAGAAACAGATGATATTTTTGATTTTTAATGAGATGAGATAAGAAGCGTTAAATAAATATGACCGGCTTCATCTTTATAGCTTCGCTACCGAAACTGTTATGCCATAGGCACCAGTGAAGGCCTCAGCAACTTCAATAAAAGTACCAGTGTGTGTTTTAAATAAGAAATATTACGCAGACAATTCTTTAATTTGTTGTATTACTTGTTTAATAATCCAGTCAGGTGTTGAGGCACCTGCACTAACACCACATTCTTTTTTATCATCAAACCAAGAAGCTATTAAGTCATCTGGGCCTTCAACAAGATAAGAATCATTACAATTATCTTTAGAAATAGAATGTAATTCTTTTGTATTAGAAGAATTTTTTCCTCCAATAACAACCATAACATCTGATTCTTTTGCCAGAATCTTTACTGCGTCTTGATTATCAAAGGTAGCATTACAAATCGTATTAAAAACACGTACTTCTTTATGCGAACGCATAAGATAATTACATACCTTCATAAACTCATCTACCTTACGTGTTGTTTGAGCAACAACGGCAATCTTGTCATAAAAGAATTTATCTTTTAATTCTTCTACTGATTCAACAACGGTTGCGCCTTTTTGCGCGTAAGACATGACACCTTTTATCTCAGGATGATTTACATCTCCAAAAATAACAATATCATAACCCTCTTTACTCATTTCTTCACAAATTTGTTGAGGCTTAGTTACATAAGGACAGGTTGCATCAATAACATCAATATTTTTTTTATGAAGTGAAGATAATTTATCTTTAGGTATACCATGTGTACGAATAACAGCCTTATCGCCTTTTTTAAAGGTAGATATATCTTCCACTAAAGAAACTTTAAAGTCTTCTTTTAAACGGTTAATTTCTTTTCCATTATGAATCAAAGGACCATAAGTTGATGCACCTACATTATCTTCAGCAATTTTAATTGCGCGCTTAACACCAAAACAAAATCCGTAATTTTCAGCTAGTTTAACATTCATATCTAATCCTATAATTCGACTTTCGTAATCTCTTTTAATATATCAAAGAAATTAGGGAAAGAGGTTTGAATACATTCTATATCTTCAATCTTCATCCCGCACTTAAGTCCACCAATGGCGAAACTCATAGCAATTCTATGGTCGCCAAAAGAATTTATAAGTGCAGGTTGTAAGGTTCCCCCTGTTACCGTGTATCCATCTTCATATTCTGTTGTTTTAATATCACACGCATTAAGATTATCTACAACAGTTGAAATTCTATCGCTTTCTTTAACACGAAGTTCATGAGCGTTTTTTATTACTGATGTACCCTGAGCACAAGCCATAGCAATAGAAAGAGCAGGAAGTTCATCAATTAACCATGAGATGTTATCCTCTATAGTAATGGCTTTTAAAGGCGCATAGTTTACTGTGATATTTCCAATAGGTTCATATTTTTCATCTGTTAAATCATAAGAGATTTTCGCACCCATCTTTTCTAAGGCCTTAAAGGCTTCAATTCGTGTAGGATTAAAGGTAACACCCTCAATAATAACAGAAGCATTAGGTGTAATTGCCGCAGCAACTGCAAAGAAAAAAGCAGATGAGGGGTCAGAAGGAACACGAATAACAAGAGGCGAAAGAAGACCTCTTAAAGGTTTAACCTTTGTGATTAAGCCATCCACTGTTAATTGTGCACCCATTCCCTTTAACATTCGTTCTGTATGATCACGAGAAAGTTCAGGTTCTTCATAAGAACATTCACCATCTGCAGAAAGTGCCGCTAAAATCATGGCTGACTTTACTTGAGCTGAGGCTATTTTAGACTTATATGTAAAGGCTTTTAAAGAGCCTCCACGAATACTTAAAGGCGCAAAATCACCCTCGTCTCTTCCATCTAAAAAAGCACCTATGTCTTTTAAGGGTGTCGTAACACGTTTCATAGGACGACGTTTTAGGTATTCATCTCCTGTTAAAATAAAATGTCCCTTAGCTGAGGCTAAAAGTCCACAAAAAAGGCGCATTCCTGTGCCTGAATTTCCACAATCTAAGATATCAAAAGGTTCTTGAATTCCTTTTGAAGAAATGCGTATTGTCTTCCCATCATCATGAACCTCTGCTCCAAGATCTTTAACAATTTGAAGAGTATTCATCGTATCTTCTGCACGTAAAAAGTTTTCTATCACAGACTCTCCCTCAGCTAAGAGAGAAAACATGGCTGAACGATGTGAAATAGATTTATCAGGGGCTACCTTGTCACACTTTAGGCTAAAACCTTCTTCAATACAATAAACTGTGGCTGTACTTATCATCGTAATGCAATCCCTAGTTTTTCATTAAGTGCAGATAAGACACCATCTATTGATGAAGTGATATCATCTTCTTCTAAGGTTTTATCCTCTGATTGAAGCATAAAACGAAGGGTTAAACTCATGTTATTTCCAAGTTCTTCACTTTCATATGTATCTACAGGATAAAAACGAATTATTTCTTCACTTTGAGCTTCATTTATAACATCTCTAAGCTGCGCATACCTAAGAGACTTAGGAATCACAAGAGACAAGTCTCTATAAGAAGCCTGAAATTTCGAATAAGAAGAAAAAGTATTAAGCTTATATTCTAAAGTATCAAAACTAATCTCACAAAGATAAGTATCATCTAAGTCATATTCTTTTGCCACACTAGGATGTAGTTTAAAAAGTGTTCCCATAACATTTCCATCAACTATAATCTCAGCTGACTGGTAAGGATGTGCTAAAGCATGGCTAATTTCAACAGGACGGAGTTCAAAGTTTCCTATGACATTAGAAATATTTTGTACAAAATCTTCAAATCCTACTGCCTGAGGCTTACCATGATTACTAACACCTTCTGATGAAGCCTGTCCTGAAAATACAAATCCCATTTTAATAAATTCATTACGTTTATCATCAAATACAGAACCTACTTCAAAAAGTTTAATCTGCTTGCGTCCTGACTTAGCATTAGCACTTGATGCTTCAATAAGACCAAGACATAAGGTAGAACGAAGTGTGTCAAGCGTTCCAGCTATTGGGTTAACAAGATCAAGCTCTTCATTTACAAGTTCAAAGCCAAAGCTTTTAAGTTTAGCTCTTTCATTAAAAATGAAATGAACAGACTCATAAAAACCACACGAAGCCGCGCGTTCACGATAATACTTACGTTTAGCAAAGAAAGAACTTGCATCATTTTCATGAGGTTGTTCTGTAAAAGAATAAGGCTTTGAAGGAATATTATCAATACCAATAAGACGAACAATTTCTTCTATAATATCTTGGTCATGTGAAACATCATGTCTAAATTGAGGAACACCAACAACAATCTGTCCTGCTTGAGATTTAAGCATGTTAAAACCAAGATTTTGAAGTACTTGAGTCACATTTATTTTTTCAACATCCATACCAATAGTATTACTAATATCTTCTATACTTAGCTGTAGAACGATGTCTTCATGATGAGAGTTTAATTCTAAACTTCCTCCATAAATTTCAGTTTGTGCATAAGCATTAAAAAGTTCTTGGCAATATTCTAAGCCAAATTCTAAGTTTGGCTCAGACCCACGTGATGTACGGTAAAAAAGAGGTCCATTTTCAATCTTCTTTTCTGCCATTTTTCTCGATATTGTGTCAGGGTGGATATAAGAAGCTTCAAGGATAATAATTTCATCATCCTTATTTACTCTTGATTCTTCATATTGAATAATTCCAATAGTAGAGGCTTTAGAATTTCCCTTTGTTATTGCGTATCCATTTTCATCAACTTCAAGTATAATTTGTGCCTTATCTTGAACCATAGGGAAAGAAGAATATCCATAAGCTCTTAAAATAACCCCCGAAGAATATGTTGCGTAAAATAAAAGTGCATCAATTGCAGATTTACATTCTTCTTCTATCATAGAAAGTCTAAGACGCAAAAGTAAAGGTAGAGTAAAACTGTTTTGATTGACTGCCTTGTACATTAATTTTACATCTGTATTTCTTGGGTGTGATAATTGTAAGATACGACCTATTCCTACTTGCTTTTCTTCTGCAACAGATTTACGACGTTCTTTAAGTTCTATATTGAAGGCTGCTGAAAGATCACGAGCAACCCCATTTACACTTAAACAATCTCCTCTATTGGCTGTCAATTCTAGTTCAATAAGCTCATCATTTAGGTATGGGTTTTCACATAATGCAGATCCAAGTTTAAGTTCGCCAATACTATTATCAAGTATCATAATGCCATCATCAATAGCAGGAAGACCAAGTTCTGTAGAAGAACAAATCATCCCTACAGATTCAACACCTCTTAGTTCAACAGGCTTGATTTTAAGTCCACCTGGCATAACAGCACCTATAGTTGCTACCGCTACATAAATATTAGGACAAACATTTGAAGCCCCACACACAATTTGACGTACAGATGTACCAATATCTACCTGACATATATTTAGTTTATCCGCGTCTGGATGTTTCTCACATGAAATCACATGACCTATAACAATCTTAGCAGGGACTGTATAAACTTCATGTCTATCAACTTCAAGACCTATAGAATTAAAGGTCTTACAAAGTTCTTCACCACTTTTAGACTCAATATTTACCCATTCATTTAACCAGCTTTTTGTAATAATCATTAAAATTGCTCCAATAGTCTCATGTCACCCTCAAAAAGAGAACGTAAGTCAGGGATTTGATGAATAAGCATTGCAAAACGCTCAATACCTAGACCAAAGGCATATCCACTAACATCTTTGTAACCTACTGCATCAAAAACATTAGGATCAACAATTCCACAACCAAGCACTTCTAACCAACCTGTCTTAGAACAGATTCTACATCCCTCACCCTTACAGAAGATACAAGAAATATCAACTTCAGCTGAAGGCTCCGTGAAAGGAAAGAATGAAGGACGGAAACGCACTTCTACATCTCCAAACATATGATGTAAAAAGCCTTCAAGAATAAATTTTAAATTTGCAAAAGAAACCTTTCCTTTATCATCTACAAGAAGACCTTCAATTTGATGAAACATTGGTGTATGCGTGATATCAAAATCACGTCTGAAAACTGAACCAGGCGCTATCATACGAATAGGTGGTTTAGTATTTAGCATAGTTCTAATTTGAACAGGAGAAGTATGGGTACGTAAAAGTGCCTCATCTTTAAAATAAAAAGTATCTTGCATATCACGTGCTGGGTGATATTTTGGGAGGTTTAAGGCTTCAAAGTTATGAAAATCATCCTCAACCATTGGCCCTGTTTCAACTGAAAAATTCAGATTTGAAAAATATTCAATTACTCTATCCATAGTATCCATTACAGGATGTGTCCCACCTGCTTCACTTCGAGGTGCAAATAAAGACACATCAATACCTTCTGCCTTCATTGCCTCTTGTAGTGCTGCTGTTTCTAAAATAATCTTTTTTTCATTTAATAGTGTGTTTAATTTTGCTTTTTGCTCATTAAGTTCTTTAGCAATCTTAGCCTTATCTTCATTTGCTGCATTTTTCATCTCAGAAAAGGCCTTAGCCAATACGCCTTTTTTTCCAAAAACACCAACACGTATTTCTTCTATTTTTGCAGGAGAATCTGCTTTTTCAATTTTTTCAATCCACTCGGTCAAAGCGCTTCCTTGGGTAGAGGTATCCCTCTTTAAAGTATATAATTTCGCGATTATAGGCAAATATCCATTACAAAGCCCTTTAACCGACAGACTTCTTTCGAAAGTATATACCATCCTCAGTATGCCATTCAAGTGAATAAAGGTTCTAACGAAGTCTCACACTTTTGTATGGTATGCCAATAGGGAGCGTAACAAAGAGGTGAAATATAGCATTTTTTTCATCCTCCCTATCTACAGCTACGAATTCCAAAAGAAATACTATATTTCACCTCTTTGTTTCACTCTGAGAATGGTACATACTTTCAAAAGAAATCTAACTTCTTTCTTTTATTTTTTAGGTTATAATATTTGTATAATAGAAAATAAATAAGGATTTATAATGTGTATATTTTGTAAAATAGTAAACGGTGCATTACCCTCAAATTTAGTAAAAGAAAATGATGAGTTCATGGCATTTCATGATTTAAACCCAAAGGCACCTGCTCATATTTTAGTTATCCCAAAACAACATGTTGATAGCTTCAATGAAGTAAACCCTCAAACTATGGTTGGTATGACAAGTTTTATTCAAGATGTTGCTGAGATTGTAGGGATTAAAGAATCAGGATATAGAGTTATCACAAATGTAGGTGATAATGGAGGTCAAGAAGTTAAACACCTTCACTGGCATGTTCTTGGCGGTGCAAAACTTCCATGGGGACATTTTGATGATGCAGAGTCTAGTAAATTTCTTTAAATAAAAACTAAACTGCACACAACTTTTGTGACCAAGAGTCTGCCAGGTTTTTATAAGCTCAGACAAAGGATTAAGGGGTGACTTCCCTTCTCTTTTTATCCTTAAAGACATCCATAATCTCTGTTATAAAAAACACCCCAATTAAAACCATCATAACTGAAAAAATATAAATCATTGCATACTCCAGGTAAATATTAAAGATAGTATAAATTATATTTTAATTTTACATTGAAAATATTACATTTTTATTACTTTATTTATCAATTAAGCCTTCATACCTTTTGTCTGTAAAAGTTTTTAAAAATGAAATTAAGTCTTTTTCTTCATCAAAACTGAGGCCTAAGTCTCCTAATTGATCTGTGTTTCTACCGCTGTGAAATTCTCCAAGTTCCCAAGTTGCACCTGTTTCAGGATTTATTCCACCCGTATCCCGCGTATTATAAAAATGTACAACGGTGTCTAAATCTTTGAATTTACCATTATGCATATAAGGAGAAGTAACTGCAATATTACGTAAGGAAGATACTTTAAAAGCACCCTTTACGTCTTCATCATTTACAGCAGTATTACCAAAGAGTCCAGGGTCTAAATTACCTGCTTGTCCGTTAGCTGTACGTAAGGCTGTGTTTATAAGTACCCCTAAGGTTATCATAAGAAAAATCTGTCATTAAAGCCTTAGCCCCAGCAATTGGATGACATAAGATACATCCACCCGCGCCTGGTGTACCTAGGTCTTCATTGCTAAAAATAGCCATACCTCTGGCTTGGGCATTACCTAATGTGTATTTACCTTCTAAAAATCTATCATACTTAGAATCAAAACTAGAAAACTCTTTTCCTTTTTCAAAAATAGAAATCACATAAGCCTCATTTTCTTGAATCCTAGAAATAACAGAAGTCGCGTCAAGCATACCCATTTCAAGAGGATTTAAAAAAGGGCTTAG
>DTVI01000462.1 GCA_012963655.1 Sulfurimonas sp. | reverse complement strand
AATATATAAAACATTAAGCTTACGTGATAAATGCGAAGAATTATCAATTATCACCTTATTACTATTACTATTACTATTATCTATTTTATACTCACCCATTTGTATCAAAGCTTTTGCTTCATACATTGGTGTCACTACCAAAACATAAACAATAGCCATTATTGTAATAATTAGTGTAATCCCAACAATCATCCCCTTACGCTTCATTAATGTAGCCCATAAGTCTCTCAAATCAATCGTATCTTCTTCTATGTATTGTACTTGCGTATTTTCATTACTCATGTATATTTCCTTATATAATTATAAAACTTTCTAATGCCCTAGTATAGTGTCTCTTATCTTTAAGATAAGTAACTTCCACCAAAGGAGTAATCACTTCGCCACAAAGTAGTCTTACACACCCCTACACTAAGTAAAACTATGGTAGTGGTTTTCCACCGCACTAATCTTACAATTGGCATCTAGCTCTTAACTAGGATCAATAAGACTCATATCAAGACGTTTCTAAACTTCTTTAGAGGTGTACCCTCAGTGTTTTGGTATCCAACTATTTTTAATAATAAAAACGCACAGAAATAATAACAATACTTTTCGCATTAACTTCATATACTAGCCTATGTTCATCCGTAATTCTTCTTGACCAACACCCTGCAAACTCATACTTTAAAGGTTCAGGCTTACCTAAGCCCTCAAATTTATCACGCTTAATATCTTTTATCAATAAGTTTATTCTTTTTAGTATTTTCTTATCAATTGATTGCCAATACAAATAGTCATCCCAAGCATCATCAGTCCAAGTAATGTTCATTCAATAAGTTCTTTGTCAGAACTTATTCCTTCTCTAGCATCTTTAAGAGAACGTAATAATCTATCTTTATTATTTTGTGAACTCATTAAATACTGTGTTTCTTTCATAGCATTATATTCATCAAAAGAAATTACAACAACATTTTCATTACCCTTTCTATGGATAATAACATCTTCATGATCATTATAAGCTGCATCAAATACCGCCTTTAAATTATTTCTTGCCTC
>DTVI01000461.1 GCA_012963655.1 Sulfurimonas sp. | reverse complement strand
AATATGTTTTACCTCACCCTTATAATGATCACCACGTAATTTCTCATTTTGTGTAGCAATACCAACAGAACATTTATTTACATGACAAATACGAAGCATCTTACAGCCTACAATGGTTAAAACACTTGTACCAAATGCATAAGATTCCGCTCCAAGTAATGCTGCCTTAACAACATCTAAACCAGTTTTTAAACCACCATCTGTTTGAAGATGAACCTGTCCACGAAGACCATTTACCTTAAGTGCGTTATGCGCTTCTGATAAACCAAGTTCAAAAGGATTACCAGCAAATTTAAGTGAAGTAAGAGGCGCTGCCCCTGTTCCACCATCACCACCAGAAATAATAATCTTATCTGCGTATGCTTTGGCAACACCCGCGGCAATTGTACCAACACCAGCAGTAGATACAAGTTTAACGGTTACTGTAGCGTTTGGATTAACCTGCTTAAGATCGTAAATAAGCTGAGCTAAATCCTCAATAGAATAAATATCATGATGTGGAGGAGGTGAAATAAGAGTAACACCTGCCACTGTGTGACGTAACTTAGCAATAAGCGCTGTTACCTTATGTCCTGGAAGTTGACCACCCTCACCAGGTTTAGCTCCTTGAGCTACTTTAATCTGAATCTCTTCAGCTGAACGTAAATACGCTGGAGTTACACCAAAACGACCCGAAGCAACTTGTTTAATCTTAGAATTACGAATTGTTCCAAAACGCTCACTATCTTCTCCACCCTCACCTGAGTTAGACATACCACCCATAGTGTTCATAGCTTCAGCTATACATTCATGAGCTTCAGGAGAAATAGAACCAAGACTCATTGCAGCAGAAGCAAGACGTTTAAAGATTTCTTCTTTAGGCTCAACATCTTTAATATCAATAGCTTTTTTATCAGACTTAATTTCTAAGAAATCACGAATGAATTTTTGGCCACGATTATTAATAAGACCCTTAAGTTTTTCAAAGTCTTCTGTCTTACCTGTTTCAACTACCTTATGAATAGAATGAATAACATCAGGACCAAAATCATGATA
>DTVI01000460.1:336-1037 GCA_012963655.1 Sulfurimonas sp. | reverse complement strand
CCAGGAGCATAGGGAAGGAAAATACCTGCAAAATGGCACAGTATTGTGGCTGACAGGCCTTTCTGGATCTGGCAAAACAACCTTGGCAAATCACCTGGAGAGAATATTGTTTGATCAAGGCAAACTCGTTTACGTGCTGGATGGAGATAAGATTCGCAATGGCCTGAGTTCCGACCTTGGATTTTCTGCTGAAGACCGTTTTGAAAATATTAGGCGCATAGGGGAAGTAGCCCGATTATTTACTGATGCGGGTTTAATTGTGATTGTAGCTTTTATATCTCCATTCAGAAAAGACAGGGATAGTGTCCGCATGGCCATGACCCCCGGCAGGTTCATCGAGGTATTTGTAGACAGTCCACTGGAAATTTGCGAGAAAAGGGACACTAAAGGGCTTTATAAAAAAGCGCGGGCAGGAATGATTGAAGACTTTACGGGAATTTCCTCTCCGTATGAACCTCCTTTGTCTGCTGAAGTTCACCTAAGAACAGACAAAGAAACTATTGATGAAAGTGTTGGCAAAGTTTTGCATTATTTAAAGGGTGCATTATTGTTTCACGGTCAATAACTTATCAATACTTTTTCGCCAGTTTAAATAACCCTCAACAAATATTCTTCAACCCTCCTTACAGTTTCCACCTCTATTTCTGAAAGCGCCATAAGTATCTTTCTCATTCCTAGTGAAGCTACAGATCATATTATAT
>DTVI01000460.1:0-288 GCA_012963655.1 Sulfurimonas sp. | reverse complement strand
AAAGTTAATTTGGTCAACCCCAAGCCTTATAAAATTAATCCAGGATTACCAACTAGATGATCACCCATAAAATAGAAGAGAAAACCAATCAGGGCCTGCGAACAAAACACCTATTCAGATTATTTGCACTTGCAATTACTTTCTTCTACCTCTTGATTGTTTTCACCCATCGTTTTTGGCTACCCTTGGTAGCGGATTTTTTGGTGCTTGAAAATCAGCCTCGCCAAGCAGACTTAATCGTTGTGGCCACTCCTTTTAGACCCCGTTTCCTGTACGCACCAATTTTAA
>DTVI01000459.1 GCA_012963655.1 Sulfurimonas sp. | reverse complement strand
CTGGGAAAATTTCTGGTCAAATTACTGATGAATCAACCGGTGAACCTTTAGCAGGAGTAAACGTTCAGGTTGTTGGAACATCATTGGGGGATGCAACTGATATAGCGGGTTATTTTAACATCCTTGGTGTAGCACCTGGTAATGCCTCAGTTCGTGCATCAGCAATTGGATATGCAAGCTATGAAATAAGTGACATTCGTGTTTTAATTGACCAAACATCACACGTTGATTTTATGCTCACGCAGGAAGCCGTAGAAGGCGAGCTTGTTACTGTCATGGCTCAGAGAAATGTTGTTCGTGAAGATGTAGCAACAAGTGTTGCTTCAATGTCTGGTGATGAAGTTAACGATCTTCCATTGTCATCTGTTAGTGAAGCTGTCGGATTGCAGGCGGGTATTGAAGGTGATATGGTTATTAGAGGAGGAGGTGCTGATGAAGCCCTTTTCCTAGTAAATGATGTTACTTTGAGAGATGCGAGAAATAACCAACCAATTTCAGGTGTTGCTCTAAGTGCGATCCAAGAACTTTCCGTTGAAAGGGGGGGGTTTAATGCTGAATATGGACAAGTTCGCTCTGGCATTATTAATGTTGTAACAAAAGAAGGTAATAAAGATTTTTATACTGGTTCAGCCACCATTA
Source organism: Sulfurimonas sp. (assembly GCA_012963655.1). GTDB lineage: Bacteria > Campylobacterota > Campylobacteria > Campylobacterales > Sulfurimonadaceae. The sequence continues at coordinate 398 of DTVI01000459.1, read as the reverse complement.
AACACAGTTCATCTGCACCCAAGCATTATGGTGTTTCCCCCTTTGATGTTAATTCAATGTGGCTTCGTCCATATCTGGATGATGAAGTTGCTTGGGAAGGGACAGCGAATGGAGCATGGGATTACTATACTCAAAAACAATACCCGAGATTCGAAGGTTGGAATACAGTTTCTGAAAGATTGCTCTCAGATGATGACATATCTAATGATTTAACACCCTCAGCTGCACAAAAATTATTCATGTGGGAGCACAGAAAGCGTCCTGTCGTAGATCAACCTGATCATAACATCGATGCTGGGTTTGGGGGACCAGTTCCAATACTTGGTCCAAAACTAGGGGATCTACGTTTTTTCACCTCATTTCGGCAGGAACGTCAAATGTTATTAATTCCCTTAGGT
>DTVI01000458.1:809-1038 GCA_012963655.1 Sulfurimonas sp. | reverse complement strand
GAGTAAATTTGATATTATCCAAAATGCAGCCACGCTCTGGTACCACTCTCATCAAATGCACCAAACCGGCAAACAGGTTTATCATGGTTTGGGTGGAATGTTCATCATTGATGATGAAGAAAGTCGGGAACTGAAGTTACCGAATCAGTACGGTGTTGACGACTTTCCATTGATTATTCATGATCGTGATTTTGAACACGATGCTTCCTTCCGCTATCTGCGCTCGATG
>DTVI01000458.1:0-799 GCA_012963655.1 Sulfurimonas sp. | reverse complement strand
CGACAGCATGATGGGAAAAACAGGAAACACAATTCTGGTGAATGGTGTCATAAATCCTGTCCTTAAAACTGACAAATCTTTAATTCGACTACGCCTGCTAAATGGATCGAATGCTAGAATATATCATTTGGTTTTTGATGACCGGCGTTCCTTTCAGATGATTGCCAGCGATGGCGGCTTGCTGGAAAAACCCATCCAGACAAAGTCTCTCACACTGGCGCCGGCAGAACGTGTGGAGATTCTTGTCGATGTTTCAGATGGGAAAAAGCCGGTTTTGATGCACAAAACTCCGCATATCAGCAGTTCCCAGGGAGGCATGCTGGGGATGATGATGAGCATAATGGGGATGAGCGGAAATCAGCATGAACATGATGATTCTGAGGGTGACGCAAATCATGACACCGAACATGACAACCAGAATAGTTTTGCCATCTTTCAAATAGATGCCAGTACTGCCGCCACGAACCGGATCTCAATTCCGGAGAAACTGGTTGACTTTGATGCTCCTCCACAAGAAATTGTACGCAGACGGGTGATGAAATTAGAGATGAAAATAGGACCGGAAATGATGATGTCCGGCCCGGAAGGTAACCTCACTATCAATGGCAAAAGCATGGACATGAATCGCATCGACGAAATCATCCTGGCGGGCAGCAGCGAAATCTGGGTCCTGGAAAACAACACTATGCTGGCACATCCGTTTCACATTCATGATGTGCAGTTCAAAATCATCAAACGTCCGGGAGGAATCAGCGGACACGAACTGGGGTACAAAGACATCGTGCTGGTTCACCCGAAC
>DTVI01000457.1 GCA_012963655.1 Sulfurimonas sp. | reverse complement strand
ATTACCAAAACTTGTAAAGGCAAGGATACAGATAAGACTAAAAGTAATTAGAATAGAAGATGTGATAATTAAGATTGTTTTTTTCATATAAATTCTTTTTTTATCATTTTAGCACAGACGCACGAGAGTATAATATTTTTAGTGTATAATCCATAACATCAAATAAGTAGTCCCTACTTATAACCAAGGACAACAGTGAAAAGAAATGCATTCTCTTTAATGGAGCTTATGATTGTAATTGTTATCTTAGGACTTTTAGCATCATTTGTTATGCCAAATATCTTAGGTCAAAGTGAAAAAGCAAAGAAAAAACTTGTTTGTACACAGATGGAAAGTATTAAAAATGCTCTTAGAATGTTTAAGGTAGATAATGGAACTTATCCAAGTACAGAAGAAGGACTTGAAGCCTTATCTAAAAACCCTAGTGAAGATAAGTATAAAAACTATGCAGATGGGTCTTACTTTACAGATGGCCTTTTACCAAGAGATTCATGGGGAAATGACTTTATTTATTTAAATGAAGATGGCGACTTAGAAATTATCTCTATGGGTGCAGACAATAAAGAAGGCGGTAAAGAAGAAGGCGCAGACCTTACGCTAACAGGATGTAGAAAAAGATAAGTGTCTGCTGTATCTTATATATTAGATTGAGGCTCTTGATGAGCCTTAATTAATTCAAACTTCAATTTTCTCTCATACGAACTTATCAAAATCTTAGCTGAATGTTCACACATCATTTTCGAGCATACATAAGTCCAAGAAACATTAATTTGACCCTCTTCTAAAACATCTAAAACAGTTTGACCTACAAAGTTTTGTAAAATTAGGGCGGTAACTCTTTGTTTATTCTGAGGAGTTTGAATACGAATGAAAAGTGTTTCATCATCTTTTTTAGCAATAAAATCATTTTGAAATTTTGGATGCTTACTTAAGGTATATCCCTTTTCCTCGTAGAATGCGTTTACTTTTAAAATATAATTCTTACTATGGTCTAAAGAAGGAACACTCTGAGTAAAGTCTTTTTGCATTTTCATAGCAA
>DTVI01000456.1 GCA_012963655.1 Sulfurimonas sp. | reverse complement strand
ATGCCTTTAAGTATGCCAGAAGCACCTAAACCTAGAACAGAACGAGCCTTAGAAGTAAGACCACGACCAACGATAAGTGGAACACGACCGCCCGCTTGTACTTCGTCAGTAATAGTGTTAGGGTTTAGTTTAAATGTAGCAACAACTTTACCATTGATGATAGCTTCACCCTTGTATGGTAAAAGTGTTAAAACGTCACCTGTTTCCATACCAGAAACATCAAGCTCGATTGGTAAAGCACCAGAATCTTCACAAGTAGCAAAGAAAATAGGAGCGATAGTATTACCAAGAACAACACCACCCGTACGCTTGTTAGGAACACCAGGAATATCTACACCCATGTGCCATTGAACAGAGTTAACACCTGACTTACGTGAACTTCCTGTACCAACAACATCACCAACATAAGCAATTGGGTGACCTTTAGTTTTAAGTTCTTTAAGTGTATCTAATGGATTATCCATTCTGTTAATTAAAAGAGAGTTTGCATGTAAAGGAATATCAGAACGTGTGAACGCTTCAGATGCAGGAGATAAATCATCTGTATTTGTTTCACCAGGAACTTTATATACAGTTACAGTGATTTCTTCAGCAATTGCGTCTTTAGCAGTAAACCACTCAGCATTTGCCCATGAAGTCATTACTTTAGTTGCGTTTGCATTACCTTCTTTATGAAGTTTTTCTACATCATTAAATGCATCATAAACTAAAAGAGTTTTATTTAAAGCAGTAACTGCCGCATCTGCAACACCAGTATTTGATGAAGAAAGACAATTAACTAAAGGAAGAACATTAAATCCACCAAGCATCATACCTAGCATTTCAACTGCACGTACTGCAGAAATAGCAGAAACAGTAATGTTTTCTGCTGCAATTTCATTTAAAAATGCTGCTTTTACTTGTGCTGAGTCATCAACACCAGGTGCTACACGATTTGTAAGTAAATCAAGTAACTCATCTGTACACTCAGATTTGATTAATTCAATTAAATCTGCTGTTTGTGTAGTTGAAAGTGCCAGTGCTGGAACCCCTAGTGCTTCACGCTGTGCAACGTGTGCCTTATATTCTTCTAAAAAAGCCATAAAAACTCCTGTTTAATAATTTACGTAAGTATATCTAAAATATTAAACAAAAGCATAGAAGTGTTACAAATCTACACATATAATTTATAAGAACGAGTAAAACAGTTACATTAAGAGAAAGTTCCCTTATACAAAGGCTGATTAGGAGATCTGGCTAAAGATGGAAGAACAAGAATGTTACGATTTGTTACTTAAAACAAGTTCAGCCAGCCTTTTGGCCTCACCCTGTAGGTTTGATGCTACCCATAAAAGATAATCCTTAGGAAGTTCACCCCAAGTACGTCCTCTAAACTTACCAAAGCCAATAATAGTTTTAAGATCTTTAAGCGAAGCCTTTTTTTGTTTATCTTTAGAAGGTGCACTTTTCCTTCTTTCTAGTTCTCTTATAGCGGTTTGTCTATCATCAGAATTAAGGTTCTTTGTTAGCCATAAGAGATATGTGTCTTCCAAGTCACTCCACTTCGTACCTTTGAACTTACCAAAGTTAATGATAGATGTATTAACTGCAAAATGTTTTTGAGCTTCTTTTTGTGTAATAAAGACATCCATCCCTTTAAGTTGAAAGAGTTCTTGTAAGTGTTGTATTTCTATACGCTTTGGAATACTAAAAGATTCTTTTGAATAATCAAGTGAGCCACTTCTTTGTGAGGCAAAGGCTTCGAGCTCTTGAAGTGTTTGTATAGAAAGTTCACCTATATTTTCGATCTTACAAGTGAATTGTTTTGAATATTGGGTGTAAGAAAGTTTAATCATTTTTGCTTGATACGAATAAACTTATTTGTTTTTGTGTCTAAGACGTAAAGTAAAGAAGGGTTTACTTCATCTCCCTTAAGTATCTTATATACCTTCCCCTTAAGTTCAAAAATCTTTTCAAGCTGCGTTTCATCAAAGATAATAGGTTTTTCACACTGGGTATGAATGTGCTTATGTTTATGCTCTATAGTTTTGTCAGCAAATAGACTTAAGGCCATTAGGCTTAGTAAGATTAATGTTTTCATACGAGTGTTAAAATCTCTCTATTTCCCTTAGAATTAGGTGCAGATAAGACACCATTGTTTTCTAACTGTTCAATGATACGCGCGGAACGGTTATATCCAATTTGAAGACGTCTTTGTAGGTAAGAGATAGATGTCTTCTTATCTGTTATTACTATGCCTCTGGCTTGAAGGTATAGCTCATCTTTTTCTTCTTCAATATCATTTCTAGGGGCATCTGATTTTAAGCCACCCTCTTCTAATAAAAAGCGTTTGTCATACTCAGCAGGTCTTTGATCTTTTAAAAATTCAACAATTGCTTCAATCTCTTCTTCAGATGACCAAGGAGCATGAAGACGTACAACACCGCTCATTCCAGGAGGTGTAAATAACATATCCCCACGTCCAAGAAGTGATTCTGCCCCCATTTGATCTAAGATAATCTTAGAATCAATCTTTTGTCCAACCTTGTAAGAAATACGAGAAGGTAGGTTTGCCTTAATCATACCCGTAACAACATCAACAGAAGGTCTTTGAGTTGCAACAATAAGGTGAATACCTGAGGCTCTGGCCATTTGAGCTAAACGCGCAATAGAAAATTCAACATCCTTACCCGACGTCATCATAAGGTCAGCAAGTTCATCAATGATAACAACAATATAAGGGAATATCTCTTTCCCTTCTTTTTTCGCTTTTTCATTATAATTATCAATGTTTTTAGTACGTGTATCTGCCATAAGGCTATAACGTCTTTCCATCTCAGCTACTACATTGTTTAAGGCCACAACCGCTTGTTTTGCCTTAGTAATAACAGGGGTAAGAAGATGGGGAATATCATTATAGATAGAAAATTCAAGCATCTTAGGATCAATCATAAGCAGTTTAAGATTATCAGGAGAGTTTTTGTAAAGTAATGAAAGTATCATAGAGTTAATACCAACAGACTTTCCTGAACCCGTTGTTCCTGCTATAAGTAAGTGAGGAAGCTTTTTAAGGTCAGTAATAAAAGGCTTTCCTACAATATCTTTTCCAAGCACTAGGGTTAAAGGAGAAGAAGATTCTTTAAATAAATCAGACTCAAAAATCTCTCTTAGATAAATAGTTTCAACACTTTTATTTGGAATTTCAATCCCCACAACATCTTTTCCAGAAATTGGGGCTTGTATCCGAATAGTCTGTGCTTTAAGCGCCATTGCAAGGTCATCTTTAAGGTTTAAAATCTTAGACACTTTTACATTGGCAACAGGCTTAAACTCAAAGGTAGAAACAACAGGACCGGCGTAGGTTCTAACCACATCTCCATCAATTTTAAAGTGAGCAAGTTTTTCTATAAGGTCTTGAATCTTTGCATCAAGTTCTTCTTCATTTATCGTATTATCTATCTTTTCAGGTTTTTGCAAAAAATCAACAGGAGGTAGTTTAAAGTCTTTTGGCTTTTCAACCTTACCCTTTTCTATCTGGTCTAATAACTGTTTATTTTCTTCTAGTTCACTTACGATAACAGCATGCTTTTCTTCAACAGGTTTCTTTTCTACGGGAGATTCTGCTTCTTTAATTAGTTTTGTTTTTTTAGCCACTTCAACAATAGTGCTTTTTTCGGCCTCATTTATAACTTCTTCTCTTGTTTTCTCAGGCTTAAGGGTCTCATTTTTTAAAGACTCTTCTTTCTTAGGATATAAGACAGGGGGTTCAGGTATAAAGCCTTCATCTTCTATAATTTCTTTTACTATAGGAGTCTCAGGTACTTCTTCAATTATCTTTTCTTCATTCTTACTAGAAGTTGCTTCACTTACTTCTGTTTGATTTTTTTCAGGAATTTTTGGAAGGTAAGCCTGTAAGTCAAGTTTTTTTAAGACCTCAGCAACTTCTTGAAAACTCTTGTCTAACAAAATCATCCCTGCTAAAGATGTAGACATTAACCAAAATATCCATATCCCTGCTGTCCCAATATAAGGTGATAAAAAGTCTACAAAATTTCCACCAATACTTCCACGAAGTTCATTAACAATAATAAGTCCTTGGAAAATAGTTAAGGTAAAGAAAAGAAGTACTGAAGACAAAGATATTTCAAGACGACGAAGTGAAAAACCAGGATTTTTAAACCATAAAAATAAAGACACCATTAAACCTAAGGGATATAAAAAAGATAAATAACCAAATAGGCTATGGTTTAAAAGACCAAAATTAGCTCCTAAGGAACCCACAAGTTCAGCACTTGTAATATAAGTAGAAAATGAAAAGTAAGACAACAAGCCTGCGCCAATGATAAAAAGTATATTACGTAAAATGGAAAAGTCCTTGTTTTATATTAATGGTGATTATAACCTAAGTTCATAAATTCACCCAATTATAGGCGTATTTATAGGAAATTTACTAAAGAAAGCTGTGTAACCTTAGAAACTGTTGATAGCATAGCCTGATAGTTTAGTGTTAGTTGTTGTAGGCTTAAAGCAGCCTCAGCTAAATCTACATCTATAGTTTCTGAACGTAAGGTTTGTGTTGTTAACATTAGTAACTGCGTTCTTTCTTCTGTTCTTTGTAAAGTCTGTGACTGTGTTCCCACAACAGCCTGTTGGTTTCCAATATGTCTTGAGAGGTCATCAATGACTTGAATTGCATTTTCTATCCCTAGATTTCTAGGGTCATTACCATTTCCATCAGCATTTATACGACCCAGCTCAACTGACTTAATTAAGTCATCAAGTTGTTTAAAAAAGTCTGTTTTTGGATCAGAAATACTCAAGGCATTGTTTGTATTGAAGGTAGCTATAGAACCCGCTGCTGACCCTGGAGCACCAGGAAAGGTATCTGAGGATGCATCATACATAGAAATATCTACTGTACTTGGGTTATTATTTAAGTCTGAAAAAGTAATTTTTCCATCATATGACAAGTCTATAGTTGAGTTAGCAGTAGAATTATTAATAGCCGCTCTGTAACCTACGTTATTATCTGCAGGAGTTTGCTGATTTATTGCCATGTTTACAACATCCATAAGCTGTCGGTAAGTTATATCTGCGGGTAATGTATTATTTCCATTTCCATCAGCAACCGTATACGCATAATCACCTGTAACCGTTACGGGAGAAGCATTAAGGTTAATGTCTATATCAAAAGGCGCTCCGTTTAAGTCTACTCCTTCAATATGTAAGGGACCCATCATTGCAGAGAAAACATCTGTTAATTTTGTAGAATCTACAGCAAACTCATTACCTATATCATTTCCTAAGCTATCTGTAACACCATTTTTTACAAGCTGAGAAACATTAGATTGAATAATAGCTTCAGTTTTTGTAAAAAGTGTTCTATCATAGGTTGCACTTTCAGCTCCCGTAGCTACGGTATTTGATGTGAGCCCACTTTTCATAAATTCTAAGCCCGTTGTAGGGACTAAGGTGTCTATATCAGTAACATCATTTCCTGCCACCATATGAAAATCTAGTTTACTAGAGCTATTTGCCTTATCCGTAAGAACAATAGCACCTCTATCATCTAAGGTAACACTCACCCCTGTGCTTGGAGTATAAGCATTTCCAATAGCTTGTAATAAACTTCCAACAGTTACATTATTTCCAAGCTGTATTTTTTCTTTAAAACTCGAACCATCCGTGTTTGTTCCTCGAATATAAAAAAACTGATCAGCCCCCGAACCCGTAATGTCTTCTAAGGTAGAATTTACACTTGCATAATTACCTGTAGTCCCATCATACAAAGAAATATTAGTCGTTATTTCTCTATGAGTTGCATTTTCCGCGCCTAAAAAAAGATCACTTCCACTCACATTATATTTTTGATCTACACCTGAGCCTAGGTGTGCCAAAATGTCTTTATCATTGCCTTGGTAATTCCCATTTCCGTCAATAGGTTTTGTGTTAATAGCAGTACCCGAAAAAAGGTGTCTACCATCAATGGAGGTATTAGCAAGTTGAATAAAGTTTTCTTCTAACCCACGTAATTCAAGAGCAATAGCATTTAAACTTTCAGTACTATGAACACCACTAGCTGCATAAATCAAATCTGTTTTCATTGAATCTAAAAGCGTCGTCATTTCACTCATAGTGTAATCTGTATTTGTGCTAAATTGAAGTGCTTTTTGTGCATTTTGTTGTGTTTGAGTTAGTGTAGTAAGTTCATTATCCAAACGCATAGTAGTCACAAACGTTGATGTATCGTCATAAGCATACTGAATTTTTTGACCTGAGGAAATCTGCTTGGTAACATCAAAAAGTTCTTTTGCAACCTTCCCATGATCCAATTGTAAATTTCTATAATACCCACTCATTGTAGCTCGCATTTTGCACCTCCGTGTACTCATAGCAACTATATATTCTAAATATAAAAGCAAAATGAGTTCCACAATTTTTAGAAAGAAAATATTTAGTATATTCTAAGCTGTATTTATCACCCTTTAAGTATTATATATCTATAATTTCGGTTCTTTGCCAGAGTGATGGAATGGTATACATAGGGGATTCAAAATCCCCCGCCGCGAGGCTTAGGGGTTCAAATCCCCTCTCTGGTACCACTTTTTTTCTATTATGCTAGAATGACTTTTAAATATCTAAATCACTACTAGGAGTCTTAATTATGCAATCTCTTATCAAATTTCAATTCATTATGTTTACACTTTTTTTTATAACTATAGGATCTATTGGGTATTGGTATCAAATTGGGACCTTAGAGAAAGTTCGAATTACAATAGATGACAAACAACGGGTCACAACAGGATTAAAATCTGTTTATATGATTTTTACTGCTACGGAAAGCTTTGAAGACACTGACTCCTTTTACCATACAAAATACGATAGTACGGATCTGTTTAATCACTTAAAAGTTGGCTGTACTTATGAGGTTAATGTATATGGTATTCGCATGCCTTTTTTTAGTACCTTTAGAAATGTTGTAGAAGTACTTAAAGAAGACACTTGTCCTTAAAATTTCTTTTTCTCTTTATTCTTTCAAGCTCTTTTCTTTTTTCACTTGGGCTCAAAAATGATTATAAGGTAGAGGGTCTTGACTTTAATGCTTCACACATTGACCCTTCTATAAAAAATGATTTTTTAATTTACCATTTTGAAGAAAATAGACACCAAAAAACCTTTACATCTTCAAAACTTTTACTCAGACTTCAAAATGAGGGCATGAACCTTGAAGATGAAACCAAGGGTCTTGTTCATGTTAAGCGAAACTCAAAAATTGACTATTCCAGTATTAGCAATAAAATCAAAACTTATTATCATACTTATTATCCTCAAATGTTTATTACAGATATTAAGTACCTCCAAAATACCTTTATACAAGATTTAGGCAAGGACTATACATTAAAATTTAAAAATAAAGCCTACTTATATCAACGGGCAAGCCTTCAATTATTTTCAGCTAATACAGGTAAACGTCATTTTATCACCTATGAGCTAGAAGCATCTCTTAAGGTCTTTAAAGCAAGCCATAACATAAATCGCGGTAAACTTCTGACACCATTAGACCTTCGAAATGAGAATATAGTCTTTAAACGTTTTAAGGGCCTTCCTGTACAAATGGCATTAAAAGGTAGGCTTAGACTTAAAAAGCGTCTAGTTGAAGGAAAGGTAGTATATCTACATGATATAGAAAAACTACCTGATGTACTTAAAAATAAAGAAGTGAACGTGCGCTATATTAGTGGAAATGTTCAATTAGAATTTATTGCTATTAGTTTAGAAGATGGATATATAAGCGAAGAAATAAATATTAAAAAAAGAGACGGAAAAAGACTTAAAGCAAGGGTCATAAGTCCTAATCTTGTGGAGATAAAATAAAAAAAATTATCATAGCCATTAGTGGTGCAAGTGGTGCGCACATCGGTTTTAATGTTTTGAAAGAGCTACCCGAGGCTATGGATAAGCATCTTGTTGTATCTGATCATGCAAAGGTTGTTTTAGATAAAGAAATGGATTTAAAACATTATAAAAATTCAGATATTGGAGCCTCTATTGCTTCGGGTTCTTATGGGGCAGATATTATGATGATTACGCCTTGTAGTATGAATACCCTAGCCAAGATCGCTTGTGGAATTGCTGATGACCTTATCACAAGAGCAGCTTCCGTAATGATAAAAGAAAACAAAACCCTTTTACTAGCCCCAAGAGAGATGCCTTTTTCTGCTATCGCCTTAGAAAACATGTTAAAACTTTCTAGACTTGGTGTTATTATTGCTCCACCGGTAGCTGCTTACTACGCAGAGACTAAGAGTATAGATGAGATGGAAAACTTTTTTATTGGTAAATGGTTTGATCTTGTAAATATAGAACATAATTTATATAAAAGATGGAGTAGTGAGTGAAAAAAATAGCCTTATATCCAGGGACCTTTGATCCTATTACTAATGGTCATTATGACATCATTATACGTTCTTCTAAACTTTTTGATGAAGTTATTGTTGCCGTTGCTGACTCCTCAGATAAAAACCCTATGTTTCCAATAGAACAACGTGTAACAATGGTAGAAATTGCTATATCTGAACTTAGTAATGTTAAGGTCGTACCCTTTAATAATCTAACCGTTGACCTAGCAGTAGAACAAAATGCCAGTGTTTTAGTGCGAGGACTGCGAACAGGAAGTGATTTCGAATATGAGCTTCAACTTGGATATTTAAATAATTCTTTAAATGAGACAATAGAAACTGTGTATCTTATGCCAACCTTGCAACATGCCTTTGTAAGTTCTTCAATAATACGTAACCTTTTAAAGTTTAACGGCAAGACCTCTCATTTACTTCCAGTAAGGGTTGAAGCCCTTATCAAGAGGATGGGCCAATGTACATTGTAGTAGAAGGCATTGACACTTGTGGAAAAAGCACACAAATACAACTCTTAGCTGAGGCCTTTCCCCAGGCCATAATTACTAAAGAACCCGGTGCTACTGAGCTTGGAGCGAAGATTCGTGAGCTTGTCTTGTATAGTGACGACTTATGCCCTGTTACAGAGCTTCTATTATTTTTAGCCGACAGAAGTAACCACGCTTCTAATGTTATTAAGCCTAATCTTGGACGTTTAATCATCTCAGATAGATCACTTATCTCAGGTATGGCTTACGCCCTAGCTTCTAAAAAGTTTGACTTCGATTGGCTTGAAACCCTTAACCGTTTTGCTATGCAAGATATTATGCCTGAACAGATTATTTTATTTAAGATTAAAGAAGAAACACTTAAAGAACGTTTGGGTGAAAAAAGCCATGATGTGATTGAACAACGCGGTATTGCTTATATGTTAGATGTACAAGAACAACTAGAGTTTGTTGCCAATACCCTTAAGATACCAACACTTATCATCCATGCTGAAGACAGTATAAGAAATATTCACACACAAATTAATGATTACATAAAAGGACTTACATGATCCGTTCACTTCGCGGAATGAATGACACGCTAGATATTGAAGACTCTGCGCGCTTTTCATACTTTATACAAACAGCAACACGTATTGCTAAAAACTACGGTTTTAGATTTATTGAAACACCGCAACTTGAAGAAACAGCCCTATTTAAACGCTCTGTTGGCGAAAGTTCTGATATTGTTGGAAAAGAGATGTACCAATTTACAGATAAGGGTGATAATGATGTATGTCTTCGTCCTGAAGGAACTGCTGGTGTGGTTCGTGCCTTTGTTCAAAACAAGTATGACAGGGTCGAGACAGTCCAACGTTTGTTTTATCATGGGACAATGTTTAGATATGAAAGACCTCAAAAAGGTAGACTAAGACAGTTTCACCAGTTTGGATGTGAAAGCTTTGGAGAGGCAAACGTACTTGAAGATGCCTCACTTATCTTGATGGTTAGAGATATCTTTAACGCCCTAGGTATAAATTTTACACTTAAGCTAAATTCTTTAGGTGACACTAATTGTATGCCTCAATATAGAGATAGCCTAGTAAAATTTCTTGAAGCCCATGAGACTGAGGTTTGTGAGGATTGTCAAAGACGTAAGGAAACGAATCCTATTCGCGTTTTAGATTGTAAAAACACCCATTGTCAAGAGGTCTACACAGACGCACCTAAGCTTATGCAAAATCTTTGTGAAGGCTGTGATACTGACTTTAAAGCATTAACAGCTCTTTTAGATGAGCATAACATGGCTTATGAGATTGACACACACTTAGTACGGGGTTTAGACTACTATTCTAAAACAGCCTTTGAGTTTGTGAGTACAGAAATTGGAGCGCAATCTGCTATTGCTGGTGGGGGACGATATGACAGATTAGTAGAATTTTTAGAAGGAAGACCTACTCCTGCCATTGGTTTTGCTATTGGGATTGAACGTCTAATGGAGCTTATAGTTATGCCTGAAACTACACGTGAAGGTTATTATTTCGGAGCCATGGATGAGAATGCAATAAGTAAAATTTATAAAATTGGTATGAACAAACGCCAAAATGATAAGGTTACCATTGGCTATAAGGCGCGTAACTTAAAAGCACATTTGAAGGCTGCAGATAAAGCAGATGCCCAATACTGTGTTATAATCGGTGAAAATGAGTTGAGAAATGGGACGCTTTGGGTAAAAGACCTTCTTAATAAAACAGAAGAAGAGATTTTACAAGAGTCTTTCTAGAACTTAAACTCCTGAGGGATATAAATGATCGATCAGCTCAATCACTATTTTATCTTATTTTTAGAATATGGCCTATACTTAGGTCTATTCTTCTTATTTAACCTGTTTATCTATGATAAGTATATTCAACGTCACCACCAACTTTTACTTAACTATCCTGTCATTGGAAGAATGCGTTATTTATTTGAAGCCCTTAGAGAACCTCTTCGTCAATATTTTGCAGAAGAAAATTTTTATGAGTCAAGAGATAAAATAGATTGGGTTTATAAGGCAGCAAAAAACCTCCCCAATTATAAATCATTTTCAGTAGACCAGCCCTTTACTGGAGCAAGGTTTATTATTAAACATGCGACTAATGTGCTTAATGATGATGAAGTTTCTGATGATTTTTCTGTCACCTTTGGTGAAAATAGAGAAATTCCCTTTCAGGCTAAGTCCCCAATTATCCGCTCAGCTATGAGTGATGGAGCCCTTAGTCCTGAAGCGGTAAGAGCTTTTTCATTAGGTGCTACACAAACAAACTTTACCGTAAATACAGGAGAAGGTGGTCTAACATCTAATCACCTTTTCACTCTTAAGCCAGATATGCAAAATGCTAAATACTTAGAAATTGTCCCTAGTACTGCTTACGCAGAACTAATGTTTAAAGTTACTAACTATCTTTTTAATGGCGCGGTTGCTATACGTAGATATAGACAACACCTTTTACATAATATACCCACTAAAAACACTTATATATATGATGAAACCTCACATGCATTTTTCCGTGTAAATTGGAAGGCACCCTTAGACACCTTTCCAAAAGAAATACCTGAAAGTCTTCCTGATATGGTTTTCCAAATGAGTTCAGGATTATATGGAGTTAGAGATGATGAAGGTAAATTTGATGAAGACAAATATGCCAAGGTCATGAAATTTTGTCAAATGACAGAAATTAAGATTGCTCAAGGGGCTAAACAAACGGGTGGAAAACTTGGAGCCACTAAGGTAAGTGCTGATATTGCTTATTATCGTGGAATTCCTCAAGGTAAGGACCTTTTCTCACCAAACCGTTTTCCTTATGCAGATACACATGATCATCTTTTTAACTTTGTACAAAGGCTACAAGGCATCTCCAAAAAACCCGTAGGAATTAAAATTGTTATTTCTGATGCTAATGCTATGGAAGATATGATTCTTGTTATGAAAAAGAGAAAAGAAGCCGGTAAATCCCTACCTGACTTTATTACAGTAGATAGTGGTGAAGGTGGTTCGGCAACAGCCCCTCTTGAACTTATGCAATCAGTTGGTTTAACTACGCCTAATGCTCTGTATCTTATAGACACTCTACTTCATAAGCATTCTCTTCGAAATGATTTAAGACTTATTATTAGTGGGAAAATTCTTACACCTGATGATGCTATTATCATGCTTTCAATGGGAGCTGACGCAATTGGGATTGCACGTGGATTTATGATGAGTGGAGGCTGTATTCGTGCACGTATGTGTTCAGGGTATGGGGGGCATAACTGTCCTGTTGGCATGGCCACACAAGATTCAAAACTAAGAGCTTCTTATATTGTGACTAAACAAGGTCATAAAACAGGAAACTATCATGCTAATTTACTTAAGGGTATGAAGGTAATACTGGCGGTTATGGGGTTTAAGAGTATTAACGAACTTAGCAAGAAGAACCTAACTTTTAAAAACAATAATGGAGAAATATTTTTTAATATTGATAAATATTTCCGCCATAAACTGCATAATTAATCTATCATGACAGATTACGGACTAAAAATATGGGCAGATGATAACTTCATTATAGAAGAGGCCCAGGTTAAACTCAATTATTTAAGTAAGCCATCCTTACTCACTATCACCAAAGAAATTCGTTCATCAGGATTAAGAGGTCCCCTTATACTAAGATTTCCTCATCTTATATATAAACAAATCTCAACACTTTACAGTACCTTTGAACGTTCCATAAAAGAAGTCTCATATAAGGGTTCTTTTCATGCTGTTTTTCCCCTAAAAGTCAATCAGTACCCTGAACTAGTAGACGCTGTTGTAAAGCACGGTCAAGCCTATCAATATGGTCTAGAAGCAGGATCTAAGGCTGAACTAATCTTAGCCATGGCGAAGACTCCCACCTATGCACCTATCACCGTAAATGGATTTAAAGATACAGAAATGATTCACTTAGGTTTTATTGCTGCGCAGATGGGACATAACATTACTCTGACCATTGAGGGTTTAGCTGAGCTAAAGTCTATTATCGAGGTTTCTAAGAAATGTAGCTTAAAGGTCCCTTCTATTGGAATTCGTCTTCGTTTACACAGTTCAGGCTCGGGAGTATGGGCCAAAAGTGGAGGTACGGATGCTAAGTTTGGTCTTTCTGCTACTGAACTTTTAGAAGCAATACACCTCTTAAAGACAAATAAACTTCTAAAATATTTTCATATGGTTCATTTTCATATTGGCTCTCAAATGGAAGATATCACGCCTTTAAAACGCGCCCTAAGAGAGGCTGGAAATATTTATGCCGAACTCAAAAAAATGGGGGCTAAAGATTTACATGCCATTAATATTGGAGGTGGTTTAGCTATTGAGTATGCCCAACATAATGATGACAGGCTTCGCACCTACACTTTAGAAGAGTTTTCTAATGATGTTGTATTTTTATTGGGTGAGATTATGGATAAAAAGAAGGTAGCCCATCCTGATATTTTTACCGAATCAGGACGTTTCATTGTTGCTTCTCACGCAGTTCTAATCACCCCTGTTTTAGAGCTGTTTTCCCAAGACCATCAAGAAAAGTCACTTCACATTAAAGAAAATAATCCTCCTTTAATTTCTGAACTAATAGATTTAAATAAAACCCTTAATGCAAAAAATGCCATAGAATATTTACATGATGCCCTTGATCATATGGAATCACTTTTTACCCTTTTTGATTTAGGGTATATAGACTTACAAGATCGTTCTAATGCCGAAGTTCTAGTTCATGTGATTATAAAAAAAGCCCTTGTTTTAGCTAATAA
Organism: Sulfurimonas sp.; assembly: GCA_012963655.1. GTDB lineage: Bacteria > Campylobacterota > Campylobacteria > Campylobacterales > Sulfurimonadaceae. Next base: position 2,133 of record DTVI01000456.1, on the reverse strand, counting down.
TCATCAAACGATTGAGCTTCAAAAGCTTCAAGCCTCTTTGCAAGAAAGATACCTTATTAATGCATCTATATTTCAAAGTCTTCCTGATTATTGGGGATTAAATCAAAACTTCCCCACCATGCCCTTAGATAAACTCGATCAAGCAGCAGTTAGACCCGCTTCATTATGGGATATAACCTGTGATAGTGATGGTGAAATTGGTTTTTCTTCTAAGTCCCCTCTTTATTTACATGATATTAACCTTGAAGAAGAAGACTATTTTTTAGGATTTTTTAATGTAGGTGCATACCAAGAAACCCTGGGTATGAGTCATAACCTTTTTGCCCACCCTAGTGAATGTAGTATCGAGATTACAAAAGATGGATATGAAATAAAAAACATAAATGAATCCAGTAGCCTTTTAAAAATAATTTCTAACCTTGGATATGATGAGAATCAAATCTTAATTCAATTAAAAAATTCTTTGGCACGTAGTAAATTTATCACAGAAGAAGAAAAATCTGATACACTTCAAAAGTTAGAACTCTATTTATATCAAAATAGCTACCTAAGAACTACAAACTAGGAATTTTATTGGGACTTTTTTCACAAATCCGCGAAGACTTTAGAAATGTTTATAATAACGACCCCGCAATACACTCACGAGTAGAGCTTATATTTAATTATCCAGGGGTTTGGGCTATTGCTACACATCGTGTATCAAACCGCTTATACAGAGCCAAGTGGAAACGACTAGCTCGTGTGATTATGGGTATTACTCAAATGATTACAAGTATAGATATTCATCCTGCTGCTACTATTGGTGCTAGGGTGTTTATTGATCATGGAACAGGCGTGGTTATTGGAGAAACAACTATCATTGAAGATGATGTACTCATTTATCAAGGTGTCACCCTGGGTGGTGTTAACCTTAGTAGGGGAAAACGTCACCCAACCATTAAAAAAGGTGCCGTTATTGGTGCAGGGGCCAAGGTCCTTGGAAATATTACTATTGGTGAAAATTCTAAGGTAGGAGCAAATTCCGTTGTTGTAAAAGAAGTACCTGCCAGATCAACTGCTATTGGTATCCCCGCAAGAGTAGTAGATAAAGGACGTTGTAAAGACCCTTTTTCACATAATAAGCTTCCTGATATTGATAAAGAGATGTTTGAATACCTTTTAAAGCGTGTTGCTGTTTTAGAACACATTATTGTTAAAGAAAATAATGAAATCTTAGAAAAAGACCTTGAACTTGAGTCAATTTATGACACCTTTATTAAGTCCATGAAATCATAAAATTTTTTATCTCCTTATAAATAATATAAAAATTTTGCTATACTTCTAGTTATAATCAAGGGCTCATTTATTGAGTCTATTCTTAATTTTCCAAAGGCATTTAATGTACTCTGATAGAATCAATATACTTTCTGAATCCATTACCATTGCGGTAACAACTTTAGCACAAGAATTACGTGCTCAAGGTAAAGATATTCTTAGTTTTTCAGCAGGTGAACCTGACTTTGACACCCCTCAAGTGATTAAAGATTCCGCTATCAAAGCTATTAATGATGGATTTACTAAATATACAGCTGTTGATGGAATAGCACCCTTAAAAGAAGCTATTTCAAAAAAACTTAAACGTGATAACAACTTAGAATATACTGCAAATGAAATTATTGTTAGTAATGGCGCAAAGCACTCTTTATTTAATCTTTTTCAAGCTACTATCCAAGAAGGTGATGAAGTTATCATCCCTGCTCCATACTGGGTTACTTATCCTGAACTTGTTAAATACAGTGGTGGATCTGTTATTGAAATTAAAACAAATGATATTAGTGGCTTTAAAATCACAGCAGAGCAATTAAAAAATGCAATTACCCCTAAGACAAAGATGCTTATTTTAACAACACCTTCTAATCCGACGGGTTCTGTTTACACTAAAGAAGAGTTAACAGCACTAGCAGAGGTACTAAAAGGAACAGAGATTTTAGTAGCATCTGATGAAATGTATGAAAAGCTTATTTATGATGGTGAATTTACATCTGCTGCGGCAATCAGTGAAGATATGTATAATCGAACGATAACGATAAATGGTCTTTCTAAATCTGTCGCTATGACAGGATGGCGTTTTGGTTACCTGGCTTCAAAAGACAC
>DTVI01000455.1 GCA_012963655.1 Sulfurimonas sp. | reverse complement strand
TAAGGGATGAAAAGGCGAGTCTTGTTATCTATTCGGTGACGGGATATCAGTAAAATACATGGATTTGGCGTTATTCTCTGATAAAACATCTATTGCGGTTAACTATTTCCCGTTTCATAAAGAATTTAGTGCTATCAATTGCTCGTATTCAGTTATTCATGCTACCTATTTTTTTAGTCCGTTTTTCGGGTATCCAGCTAAAAAGAAGCGGCACATGAATGGGATTTCAAAACTTTACAAGAATTTAATTGTTAGTAATCCGCAAATAAATTATTTTGTCAGCCTAAGTAACTATCCATTTCTTAGGGGTAGTAATGTTTTTCACGTATTTAGGAATATTCCAGATCCGAGGCTGTCAGCAGATTTTATCGTTAATCGTATTAATTGTTTTTCTGGTGTATGTCGGGCATCCATAATGTTGGCTATTTATTTGGGCTTTGATCACATATATTTGGTTGGATTTGACTACACTCATGTGCCATCCCGTAGCTTGCATTGGTTTGAAAAAGGTCAGGGCGTTTTTTGTGGTAAAGAAAACTATGAAAAAGACTTTTTTAAAATCGCCAAAGAGTTTATTGACATCACTACTATCACGTTAGATGGCACCAGCCAATTTATCAATGCCGTGACCTATAAAGAGCAAACGGGGCGAGAGCCCATATACCTAGAAAACACTGATCTCATCGATGACAAGTACCTCAAGGCTCTATCCTCGTGGCCGGGTTTTGCAATTTATTAATCCATTCTTGAATGGCGCGGTATCAAGCACACCAGTAGCTAATAAGGCATCGTGGATCAATCAGCAATCCATTGAAAGACGACCAAGACAACCAACACTATGCAAACTAACACCTCTATCCTCATCACCTGCGGTACAGGCTCTATTGGTCACACCTTCGTGTCGATAACCCTGGCCAAATATAATCCGCGTCACTTAGTTATATACTCTCACGATGAAATGAAGCAGTGGGAGATGGCCAAGCTGTACGGCGATGACGAACGTGTACGCTTTTTTTAGATGTGAGCGATAAAGATCGCTTGT
>DTVI01000454.1 GCA_012963655.1 Sulfurimonas sp. | reverse complement strand
TGAGGGGTCAGATGTTAGTATAGACTTAGATATAGTAATAAGGGCACCATCGTTACCACCATTATTAGTTATACTGAAGTCAACAATAACATCTTCTTCATCTATAACCGTATGAGCTCCACTGATTGTTGTTGCTTTAGCAGTATATGTATTTCCATCAACTAGGCTAACAAGGTCTTCCGCTGGTACAAATATACTAAAACGTCCATCTGTAACAAGGGTAGTATAGGTTTCAGAATTAAATTCTATACTTACACTGTCTCCATTCTTAGACCCACTACCTACACTTCCACTTATTTCCAATGGTTCATTGATTTCAGAACCATTAATATAATTATTACTAATCTCATCTAAAACAATAGCGTCTACTGAAGCTGGCGTCGTATCAATGGTAATATTTTGAGTTGCGGACTCTTTGTTACCTGCTGCATCAGAAATAGTTGCTACTACAGTGTGATCACCATTAGATAAGCTTGTATTTTGAAGATCTAAACTCCAATCTTGTCCATTTATTTCTACATTATAGACTACCCCATCAACACTTACTTCTAGATGATTACCCACTTCATTATCAAAGCTACCTTCAATAAGCAGCGTAGAATCAGACGTAAGGAAATCATTTTGATTTCCTGTATCTTCTGAGATAGTATCAATTGAGACTAATAATCCATTCGTTCCGTTATCATAATTGTCATTATCATCACTTAACACTCTATCTAAAGTAACACTTTGTGTATCACTTGCAATATTTCCAGATTTATCAGCTGAAACTTCAACACTCACTTCATAAGTACCATCTTCATACTCATCAAAAGTGCCCGCAGGTATCTTATATTCAAACGTACCATTTAGAGCCTCAACCTTAGTAAACAAGTTTCCATCTACCTTAATAGTTACCATATAACCATCAAGGACTGTTGTTGTTCCAGAGATAGAAATCTCTTCATTCTCAGATTCGTCTTGATTAATAAAGTTATTACTAATTTGATTAAGAGTAATACTCGCATCTTCACCTGTAAGTGTATTTCCATTTCCATTATTATCA
>DTVI01000453.1 GCA_012963655.1 Sulfurimonas sp. | reverse complement strand
GGTTTAATTATTAGTGGCTGTAATGCTGTTATTAAAAAGCAATAGGAGCAAGGTTTGACTCAAGCGGGAAGCGAAAAAGTCATTCAAATCGTACAGGTAACAGACTGCCATCTGTTTAGTGCAGAAGGTGGTGCGTTATTAGGTATGAATACACAGCAGAGCTTAGATCGGGTTCTGGATCTAGTGCGTGCCGAAAGTAAGCCAATGGACTTAATTCTCGCGACTGGTGATCTTGCCCAAGATGGCACTGTTGAGTCTTATAATATGCTCAAGCAGAAACTCGATTCTTTCCAAGTACCGATGTATTGGCTGGCAGGTAACCATGATGTGCCACAACATATGGTAGAAGCCACCAAAGACAGCGATTTTCTAAACAAAGCGATTAAGATCGATAATTGGCAAATCATTATGTTACATACTGCAGTTGAAGGTAAAGTACATGGTTATTTGGAAACTGAAGAGCTGGCCTTTCTTGATAAGTGTTTAACTGAATCTCCTGAACGGCATCATTTAGTCTGCATGCATCACCACCCTATCCCAACCGGTTGTGACTGGCTGGATGATTTAGATGTCAAAAACGCTGATGAGCTGTTCGCAGTGTTAGAAAAGCATAATAATGTGCGTGCTGTATTATGGGGCCATGTTCACCAGCATATGGATGTGATGCGTGACAAGGTGCGTTTTATGGCAACACCATCTACCTGTGTACAATTTAAAAAGGGTAGTGCTAATTTTGCTGCTGATATGTTAATGCCAGGTTACCGTTGGCTGAGCTTGCACGAAGATGGCTCTATTGAAACAGAGGTATCCCGAGTGGATAACTTTGACTTCAAAGTAGATTATTCGGTTAAGGGCTATTAATTCTCAGATTTTTATTTCCGCTGTATTGATCACTTCTGTTACTTATGTTTTGCTATGGTAGTATGTGGTCTAGTTTCTATACCAAAGTATAGTTGAATACGATAAAGTCTCACAAGTCCTTCCTAAACAATCTTCAGTCTCAATCAATTAAAGATGCTTTGCACACATGCAAGACATGATTCGTA
>DTVI01000452.1 GCA_012963655.1 Sulfurimonas sp. | reverse complement strand
GTCTACAACCTGGGCTGCGGGTATGCTACCAGTGTATATGACATCTACAGAATGGTGGAAAAGCAACTGCTGGACATCGAAACTATTTCAAAACAGGTTTTAGAAAATGGTCAGCCGGATGAGATGTTGAACTTTTGGGCAGATATGGAAAAAACAGAGTACGCATTAAGTATGACCTGTAATACAAGTCTGGAAATGGGTATAAAGCTTTACGTACAATCAATGCGACCGGAGACTGTTGCATGATAATTTCCCGTACTCCGCTGCGAATCAGTTTTGCTGGTGGAGGCACCGACTTGCCATCGTTTTATGAAAAACATGGTTATGGTGCTGTGTTCAGCTCCAGTGTTGATAAATACATTTACGTGTCGGTCAAAAAGCATTGTGAACTTTATCCTGAAAAAATTCGGCTTAATTATTCAGAAACCGAGCAGATCAACACATTGGATGAAATTAAGAATCCCATTATTCGTGAATGCCTCAGATTGCTGGAGATTGTTGATGACCACATATACATTTCTACGGTGGCAGATGCGCCGGGATTTTCAGGCTTGGGATCATCCAGCACTTTCTGTGTTGGCCTTCTCCATGCTCTTCACGTTTACAAAGGTGATAATGTAAGTAGAGGTCATCTGGCTGAAGAAGCAGCCCATATAGAAATAGACGTGCTGAAAAGACCGATGGGGAAACAGGATCACTATGCAGCGGCTTACGGAGGCATGAATTATATTCGATTCGATGATAATGGAAATACTTCTGTCACGCCATTATCGACAAGGGGGAAAAGTTCTGAGGAATTATTCTCGTATATTTCAACATACTGGACTGGTATTGAGCGTAATTCCGAAACAATACTTGCAGTGCAGGATAAGAGGAATGACCTCAATTCAGAGGTCCTACTTCAAATGCGTATTCAAGCATTAGCAACCTATAACCTCGCTAATAACGGAAAATTAGGGTTGAGTGAATTGGGAAAAATCATGCACGAGGGTTGGTTGATGAAACGCTCGCTATCAAAAAAGATCAGTAATTCCTTTATATCAAATG
>DTVI01000451.1 GCA_012963655.1 Sulfurimonas sp. | reverse complement strand
CTGCCTTGACTGTATCACAGAGATTTTCTGCTGGGGTGATTGCAGGTTTTTTTTGGAAATGACGGTGAGGTGTTTTAACCGTTCCAGTTGCTGATATATCAGGCTAGAAAGGTTTTTTTCAATCATTACCAGGTCAGGACCTTGCAATGCCTGTCTGACATGGCTTGCCAGCGATCTTTGCAACTGGGACAGCCTGTTTTTCAATTCAGTGAGGATCTGAATCGGGTTGCGCAGGCGACGTTCCAGGGAATTCACAGAGAGCTTGCGAAATCCAATTTCATTTTCCAGGCAGGCTATGAGCTGGCCCTCCACTCGATCGAAGGTCAGCGCCCATTCGTGCTGGTCAGGAGCAATGAGTTCAGCCGCTGCCGAGGGTGTTGGCGCCCTGAGATCCGCGACAAAATCAGCTATGCTGACATCTGATTCGTGGCCAACTGCGCTGATGACAGGAATCTTGCTTGCAGCGATAGCCCTGGCGACCGGTTCCGTATTGAAAGTCCATAAATCTTCCAGCGAACCACCCCCCCGGGTAACCAGAATAAGATCAAAAGGATCAGCGGTAAACTGGTTCGCCTGCTGGATAGCGGAAATAACCTGGCTGATGGATTCTTCACCCTGAACCTGAGTAGGGATGAGGGTGCTGCGTAATGCCGGGAACCTTCTTCTTATAACGCTCAGGACATCGCGAACTGCAGCGCCAGTTGGCGAGGTAATGATGGCCAGGTGGTTTGCTAACTTCGGAATAGGCATTTTGAGCGCACTTGCAAACAGGCCTTCCTGCTGCAGGCGCAGACGAAGTTCATCGAAGGCGCGCCTGAGCGCGCCTTCGCCTGCTTCTTCCATTTGTTCTGCAATAAATTGATATTCGCCCCTGGCCTCGTACAGGCTTATTTTCCCTCTGACGAGCACCTGAAGGCCATTTTTAGGGCTGAATCGCACGCGTTGATTGCGATTGCGAAACATCGCCGTTCGCAATTGAGCCTTGCTGTCTTTCAGGGTGAAATACCAGTGTCCCGAAGCGGGTCTGGCAAAGTTCGAAATCTCACC
>DTVI01000450.1 GCA_012963655.1 Sulfurimonas sp. | reverse complement strand
GGAGAGCAGAATCAAAATGCTGTCCGCATTCCCAGTGCAAACTGCATTTCCAGTTTCCGATCATGAGGTAAATTCAGGGTGGCAATATCGAGTCCCAACAACCACACCGTGATTATGGGAGTTCCTGTGATCCAACTCCAACCCATGTGAACAATGTCTGAAGTGGCTTCCCCCAATTCAGTATCACCCTGACGAACTTTGGGCCACTGTATTTTCCGCAACGACAATGTCGCGCCTTTTCCGGATGGATTTACCCATTGATCGTGTACACCAATTTCAAATCCGGAACCGTTTTCACTCAAAAATAAATCTCCAACTCTGCTTTTCCAGCCGATAGTTTTTGCAGGAATGCTCAATGCCAATAGGTGAATATAACGTCCGGGGCCAGCCGGTTCATCATAAAGATGAAGTGACAATCCAAGTGCTCCGGTGCTGTAAGTGCTTCCTCTACTTCCAACTGTATGATAGACTTGTGCTTCCGGAAGTATGGGGAATGATGCGCCAAAAACCGGAGAATTTGCTGAAATTAAAAAAAGGATAAATAATAAATGTTTTGGAAATGACATCGTTTAATTTGATATAATTAGTTTTTAAAGCAGCGGAAAATACTTCCGTGAATCTTCCGGAAAAAGCTGAGACTACCAACTTTAACAAGTACAAACATACAACAAAATGGCACGCTATTCAAGTACACGTGGACAAGTTAAAAATCTTCTCTTTGAAGAAGCGGTAATGATGGGACTCGCGGATGATGGTGGTTTACTGGTTCCAAATGAAATTCCGCTTATACGAAACACACTTCCGGAATGGCGAGCATTAAGTTTTACAGAATTAAGTCTGGAAGTTATGCTGCTCTTTACGAGCGGCAGAATTCCACGGGATGAACTTAAAAAACTAATCGAGCGGAGCTTTGACACATTCCGTCATCCCGAAATCACACCTGTTAAATCGGTGGGGCAAATCCATATTTTGGAGTTGTTTCATGGACCGACTTTTGCTTTCAAGGACGTGGCTTTACAGTTTTTAGGAAACCTTTTTGAATTCTTTTT
>DTVI01000449.1 GCA_012963655.1 Sulfurimonas sp. | reverse complement strand
GTTCCTGGGAAGCTCTAACAACGAATTTACCGTCGAGCCATTTCAACCCTGTAGGTTGGGGCCTTCCCACCATGTTAGCGCTCGGTGTTTCAATCCCAATGAGTTTTTTCGTTGCAATGGATAGTTACACCCGAATGTATGCAGCAAAAAATGAAAGAACGGCAAAACGGGGCACACTCTGGGCAGTTCTGTTTTTGCTTCCTTTAGCAGCCGGCGCTATTTGGTTAGGCTTGACCGCCGCGTTATTGTATCCAGAGGTCGAAAACAGTGCCAATATACTGACAATATTTGTGCTGGACACCTTCCCGGTTGGTTTAAAGGGTTTAATCCTGGTTGGCATTCTAGCTGCACTGATGTCGACCGCAGACATTTGTATTCTCACGGCTTCTGCTAACGGAAGTCGAGACATTTATCAGCGTTACATTAATCCGAAAGTCAAAGCACGCCAGCTATTTCGTCTAAGTATCGCCTTGGCCATCATTTTCGGCGCTGCAGCAACTTTTATGGCCTGGCAGATGCAAGATATCATCGGTATATTATTGATGGCTTTCACCATTAACTCAGCTGCCTTATTTGTACCCACTATCGCGATGGTGACATCGAAAGGAAGCAGCAATATCGCGGCATTTTGGAGCATTGTACTGGCGTTGCTGACCGTCATAGCCTGGTATGCAGCTTCTGGACTGGCTCTATCACCGGTATTTACAATTGATCCGTTATGGCCAGGTCTCTTTGTTTCTCTAACCGTCTTTACCGCATTGAACTTTGGCAAAGGCGGGTCAATATCAACATCCGGGCAAGCGAGGCCCCACTAAGATAGTGCTTGGCAGCCCCCACTCCAGCCGTTAGCCTAAAGACAAATTCCTTCAAAATGCCATCCCGCAGGAAGAGAAAGGTTAAATTCTGACCGAATGCTCCCTTCAGTGGATGCCGGAAAGGCTTAGACAACTTGTTCACCTCAAGGAACAGTAACAGAGAGCCTCATCTCAGTTTGGCAATAAAAACCCCAACAGATATAATTCGCTCTAAACACCAGATCTAACAAAGTTTATGCCCTCCACCAGTATAAAGAATGTACCTGGGAACGGTCTTCTGGGTGAACCGCTTGCACCGTGGACCTATGCCTGTACCGAACTGCATGACCTCGAATATGAGAAGCTGTTTTTGAGTCGGTGGCAGTTTGTTGGGCATTGCAGCGAAATTCCTAACCCAGGCGATTACCTCACGCAGGATATTGGCCGTGATAATATTATCGTCATGCGGGATAAAGTGGATGACCTGCGGGCATTCCTCAATGTCTGCCGTCATCGCGCTTCACGCTTACTGGAAGGATCAGGGAACTGTGGCAATAATGTTCAGTGCCCCTACCATGGTTGGACCTATGGGCTTGATGGAACGTTAAAAGGTGTTCCTCAACAGAAAAATTTCCCTTCATTTGATCGTGCCTGCTACGGATTACACAAAGTAGAGCTGGAGGTTTTTCACGGGTTGCTCTTTGTCCGAGTGAAGGGAAATGGAGAAAGCGTCGTTCAACAGTTTGCGCATACGGCACACTATTTCGAAAAATACGACGTCAGCAATTATGTACGGATAGCAAACCCCAGGGAAGAAATCTGGGACATTAACTGGAAGGTTATCTGGGACAACTACCTGGAGAATTATCACATTCCTTTAGGTCATCCGGGGCTCAACCGACTGGTGCGAGAGAACGATGAATATGATGAACTGACCAGCGGCGTCAGCTACGGTGTATTTGTAATGAATGAGAAACGCTCGAAGGTGAGTGAAGAGCGACAATATCAGGATGCTTTACACTATGCAGACCATAGAGTACCCGACGATCTAAAAGGAAGATGGATTCAGTTCGGGTTTTCACCAAACCTTGGTATTGATCTTTATCCTGAAATGCTCGATCTATTCCAGATAGTGCCCCTGGAAGTAGACAGAACGCTAGTTCGTACAAGCTTGTACGGACATCAGAATCCAACTGCTGAAGAAGTCGAACTTCGACGGCTGAACCGCATGATTAATGACCCGATCAACGAAGAGGATCGAAAACTGTGCCTGAGGGTACAAAAGGGATTGCGAAGTTATGCCTATCAGCCAGGTCCTCTCTCATCACAGGAATCGTGTGTCTTCAACTTTCATGAGCTGATTCGAGCTCAGATACCGGTTACGAAACTTAAAAATAAACCTGCGTTTGGCTCAATTACTGCGGAGAACGCCAAACTTGTTGATCGATATTAACAAGTTCCTATTCCTATGAAATCGTCCTGTGCAGACTGGTTTTTACTTCTATCGGCCGATGTATTGAAACCGACCAATGCCTCAGTATTCGAACGAACAAAGCCCCTAGTTTGTGGCAATAACAACCTGTCAGTACTGAGCTGAAGTGCTTCAGCTGCCCTTAAAATCAGACACCTGTTCCCCTTTTCCCATAGGCCTCAGTGAGTCCGTTCTAAATTCTGGGTAAAATAACCCTGGCAAACCGCCTGTTTCAACTTTTGAAACTGCGACTATATATATCCCGATGTTGTTCAGTGCAGTGGTCAACTTCTACCAGAGGCAGGTCGACCAACCAAATTCCCTCCCTGGTTCACCAAAGCCTCTATTTTTCCAGAAGAAGGCACCGTACAGGGTGATCGGAACGACGAACCCGTAAATGACGGCACGTCCGATCAAGCCAGTACCTAGCGACGAAAGCGCCAGCGTGCTCCATAAAACAAACCTTGTCCCTGAGTCGTTGCCCCATAACGTTAACCCAGAGGCCAACAAAAGATTAACCGATAAAACGTTACGCAGCTGCTGGGTTTTACCGAATGTTGTGCGCTAAATATAATGCGATTCAGCGCCTTAACGATTGAAGATAGCTAGATCATGGTGAAAAGTACTAAGCCCGAAACCCTCTCTGGTCATACCCCCTGCCATTAATGGGCTACGTTGACTTAATCATGTAGCGGGGATTCACTTAGCCACAATAAGATCGGCGTGGATATCAGGACTAAAAGCACAGCACCTAGGTTTAACCTTGATCCGTAAAAGGTTACAGCTATAGGCCAGTGGAATATTCAGGACTGAATTAACAACCGTCGTTACAGGCTTAATCCTTGATACATTGCGGATAAATAAACTACCAAATAAACCAACAACCAAATAAACCTACAGCAGCTTGATTGCTTAGCGTAAATAGTACCAAAGGGTTTTTGCGGCGCCTAAATGGCTTAGATTCCATGATTATTCCTCCCCAGCCTTTTTATCGATAACGGGTTTGTAATAACCAGTTTTACCATCTTTCTTATATTAATGGGCTCTGCGTAAGTTCGAGTGACATTCTCAGGCAGCGCTTTGGTTTGCCCAAAGCAAATACTGGATTTCGAGCTATTTGGATCAGGTCATCTCTACTTGTTTGCCACACTTTTCATGTTGTCAGTTACGTTTTCACCCCAAAATATGACAGTTACATTTCCTTATTCAATCCTAATCCAACGGTTTAACTGTAGCCAGTAAAGATAGATTCCTGGTAAAAAGACGTCTATGATTTATCCACGTCGTGGCTGTGGCGGGGCCAGATGATCAACGACATTAATTTTCTGGGAGCACAGCGACGGCCAGTAAAAAGAGGAACGAAGCATGTTGTGTTTTTTATCACCTCAGTGCGATATGGATGTCAGTATTGTTCGCCGAACGGCCGGTAAGTCTGCGTTGATGTTTATCTGTTTAGTGCTTACGTCCATGAATGTCCCCGCTGCTGAATCACAGATCGATTCGATGCATGCCAAACTAATGCTCGGAGACCGGTTTCCATCTGCCACCGAATGTGGTGAGTGTCATCCCACCCAATATAAACAGTGGTCCGTGTCCCAACACGCCTATGCCCAGATGAGCCCAATTTTTAATGCCATGCAAGCTACAGTGATGAAATTTACTGCGGGGACCAATGGTGATTTCTGTATTCGCTGTCACACACCAGTTGGCATGAATCTCGAAGAAGATATATTCATGAGTAACATTGATCGCCATCCGACATCACGTGAAGGTGTTACTTGTATAGTGTGCCACCGACTCAAACAATCCTACGGCAAGATCAGTGGCAGGCTGCACATTGAAACCGGGCCAGTTACTTCTACTATCTACGGACCCACAGGTGAATCGGCGGAACTGGAAAAGGCTATTTCCAAAGGGGGCCTGGTGGTAGACAACGACAAGGCTGGTCGTAAAGTTCACGAGAAGGTGAAGCCGTTATTTCAGCTCAGCAAACCGGGCTTCTGCGCGACTTGCCATGATGTGAATTTGGTTAATGGGTTCAGGCTGGAAGAAGCCTTCAGCGAATTCAAGAACAGCCCAGCCAACGATAAAGG
>DTVI01000448.1 GCA_012963655.1 Sulfurimonas sp. | reverse complement strand
GAGGGCACCAGGCTTTCAGTCTCGACTTCTGTTAGTAAATCTGAACCCGGCTCATCCCTAAAGGTCTATCAAGTGGAAGGAGATTCCAGCACTTTTTCCCTTGGACTTTCTCACCCCTTCATTCGTTCGAGAAGAGAAAACCTAAAAGGTCACTTAAGTTTTACCAGCAGAAACTCTGAAACAGACATACTAGGAGCTACCTTATCCAAAGACCATTTACGAGTTATAAATATTGGGATGTCTTACGATTTTTTAGATCGGTTCCGCGGAGTCAACCTGATAAGCATGAATATCACGAAGGGGGTAAACCTATTTGGTGCCACTGAAACGGGAAGCGCTAACCTATCACGTGCTGACGGACACAGTGATTTCACTAAATTGTCAGGTGATCTCCTAAGACTCCAGAACTTGGGTGAGGGATGGTCTTTGTTATCGTCGTTGACTTGGCAATATGCATTCGACCGATTGCTGTCCTCAGAAGAAATTGGTTTGGGGGGTTCCCAGTATGTTCGTGCTTACGATCCTTCGGAGGTAACGGGAGATCACGGTTATGCATTGAAATTTGAAATTCAAAAAGGAATCAAAACGAACTGGGATTACCTGAAAAGTTATCAACCATATTTTTATATTGACCACGGTTCAGTGTTTTTAAAAAATCCCAGCGCAACCTCGCAGGAAGAACAAGAGCTAACCGCATTGGGCATTGGGGTCAGAGGAAATATCAGTGAGTGGCTATCAGGTTACCTTGAGATAGGGCTTCCCCTGTCTCGAGATGTAGGGACAGAAGGCGATAAGGATCCTAGAGCTTTTTTTAGTCTTACAGCGCATTATTGAAAAAATAATCAATGTTTTAGAAGTTTGATTTAGTTTTGCTCTAAAAAATAAATTTGGGACAAAGAAACCTTGAATTATTTTAAAAATAAATTTTTATGCCGGTACATCAACTTCAAGTACCTGTCTTTATTTTTATCGATCTATCTGACCCTTGCTCCCGGGTTTGCCTTTGCCCTGCCCTCCGATCCAACCGTCAAGAACGGATCTGTGTCCTTCAATC
>DTVI01000447.1 GCA_012963655.1 Sulfurimonas sp. | reverse complement strand
TCAAATTGAATTCTTAGGTGTGTGGAGATTAGTGAGTGACTCTGGATCATTTATGGGACCTATTGTTATAGGGTATATAGCAAAAATATCTTATCTATCCCTTGCATTAACTTTTAGCAGCGGTATTGGTATCTTAACTTCATTTTTTATTATTTTTTTTGTAGAAGAAACGCTGGTAAAAAAAAATGAAAATCAGGACCAAATAAAAAATAATTAATGCATAAAGATTCTATGTCAAAAATGACTTTAACCCCAGTTAAATATCACTGGTTGTGAGGAATCCAACGGGCAGGGGTCTTTTGAATGAATGATGGAATTAATCCAAGTGTAACTGTCATCAATAAGATCATTGTACCACAGATCAACAACAATCCATCGTAATGACTCATAGGTTGACCTAAAAGGGTCCACGAATCACTCAAAAGTCCAAGATCCAGTGCCTGACCACATAGTACACCAGAAAGCCCTATTCCCCCGCTATAGAAGGTGAACCAAAACCCAGTTGCCAAAGATTTGTTTTCCGAGGGAATAAGGAGTAGCGTTTCAGAAGTCATTGCAATGCTGGAAGCGGCTTGTACCATACCAAATAAAATAGTTAAAATTCCAACGATTATTATTTTTTCTGCCGGAAAATAGTCACGAAATATAAAAAGGAACAAGATAGATGCAAAACTGAAATGACAGGAGAGAAAAACATATTTTGTTCCTAGCCTATCTACCATTCGGCCTCCCAAAAAAAATCCTGCCAGAGCACCAACGACTAATAAATTTCCAATAAAAACAATATCTACATTCGTCAATTTGATAACATCTTTTTCAATTAAATTAAAAATTTGAGGACACGCTCCTGTGAAAAGGGTCAACAAAAAGCAATATGAACAAAACGGAATATATTCCCGAATGGTAAGAACCTTCAAAAAAGATTTTCTGAATGTTCCCTTTTTAGTAGAACTCTTTTCCAACTCCGGTATAAGCTGATAAAAGATCAAACGTAATGCAATGAAGAACGTAATGACTCCAATTATTGCCTGATACATTCCCAAAGTATGGTGCC
>DTVI01000446.1 GCA_012963655.1 Sulfurimonas sp. | reverse complement strand
GATGGATATATAGTAAAATAATCATTAACACTGTTCTTGTTCAATGTAAAAATTTTGTCATGCCAATCTTGTGCAGAGCCTTGAATAGGGGTGTTATCAAAACTTATAGCGATAAGTACTAAAGGCGTACTAGAGGGTGCACTAAAGGATGGACTAGAAGACCCACCATCACCTCCACCCCCACTACAAGCACTGAAAACAAAAAGGCAAAGTAAAAGGTCAAGTAGATACTTTAAATTCAATGCATTTCCTTAATATAAAAATATTTATTTCAATATTATATTCCATACCAAAATTTAAGTTCTGGATTAACAAGTAAACTTGTAATATAGCTAAAGTGATTTCTTGAAATATAATAGAATTTGTTTCTTAGGTTATTATACTATACCCATCTAAAAACAAAAATCAAAAATAAGGGTAAATATTATACATATGATTTAACATATAGTTAAGTGTAGTAAAGGTAGTTTTATATTTAAATTAGAACGAAGAAGGGCTAACAAGAAGTTCTTACCCAAGACAAATACTTGGATAAGAAAGATGGATTATATTAAGGTGCAGTAGCAGCATCCGTAATTGCTTTATTAATAGCAGTATCTGCTCCAGCTTGAATATTCTGAGAAGCGCCTTGCATATAAATATTAACCCCTCCAACTAAACCAACTCCAACAATTACTAATAAAAGTGCTACTAGAACACCACTCATACCTTTTTTATCTTTTATACGTTTAAGAAAATTATTCAATTTCTCTTCCTTTTAATTTGATATTACAATTATTATACCTTCTTCTCAGGATATAATCAAATTATATTTTCTTTCGTTACCTATAATATTTTATTATAGGTAACGAAATTTTATACTGTTTCTGTATACTTTTTTCAAGTATACGTCTTAGTTAGAATCTGTATATTTAGTTTTAAAATTTTGTTTAATTTTCACCCAAATAAGTCCCTCTATAGTTGCTTCGCATTAAGCAGTGAGGGCAACCTTTAGATCAAACACTGATAGGGGTTCCATCTTTTGACTCAGACAAAAGATAAATAGTTTCAACATTG
>DTVI01000445.1 GCA_012963655.1 Sulfurimonas sp. | reverse complement strand
TGCAATTGTCTTTTGTAGTTTTTTTGAAAAAGCTCGTAAGTCGCCTATAGGTTCAAAACGGATGTTGTTTTTAATGTATGTTTCTAACTCTTGGTTGAGATACTTATCAAGAAGTCTCATCAAAAATTCTACTTCAAGACGAGGACGTTTCCAGTTTTCTGTAGAAAAAGCATAGAGTGTGAGTCTCTCTATCTCAGAATTAGCGCCGCAGTACTCTGTAATAGCACGAACTACTTCAGATCCAGCCTCATGCCCTTTAACTCTTTTTTCCCCTTGAAGCTCTGCCCAACGTCCATTTCCATCCATGATTATTGCTATATGTTTTGCTCTATTCATAAAAGTCCTTATACACTTTTAGCATTTTCTAAAATCTCAAATGCTATGTCTAGTTTCTGTGCGCTTGGAATATACCTGGAATAATTTTAAACTTCCAAAACGCTCTTCTTTTTGCTGGAGGATTTACTCTGCTTCGTTTTATGCTCTCGTACTATCTGACATCATCTGTATATAAGGCCGGACTAAAAACAAAAACATCATGGAATAAACACTATGATAGAACTCCTTTTATAGAAGCTATGGGAGAAGGTGACATTATGGTTGCTGCAACTATGGGAGCCCTTCTTGGTCTAAAACTCACTCTTGTAGCTATTTTTCTCTCTGCGCTTCTAGCACTTCCCGTTATGCTTTTTGTCATTAAAAAATCCAAAGAGGAACAAAGAGTTCCTTTTGTTCCATTTTTAGCACTTGCAACTTTTATAGTGTTTATATACGAGAGTCCTATTCTTACGTATATTGAGGCGAACTACTAAGAATGAAGAGACTTCAACACTACATTACAGCAAATCTCTCTAGTCTTTTTATATCTATATTTTTGCCACTCTTTGCCATCGCATCTGTAATTTTATTTATCAAACTTGCGACATATACTGCTGTAATTCAGCTCAGTGTTTTGGAAATGACAAAACTTTATATATTTCGCCTGCCTGAAATTCTTTTTTATACTCTGCCTATAACATTTTTTATAGCCTCAGCGCTCTCACTACTAAAACTCTCAAAT
>DTVI01000444.1:828-1058 GCA_012963655.1 Sulfurimonas sp. | reverse complement strand
AGAGAACTACTTGCTCGCGCCTTTTAAACGTTTTGGAAAAATATTTTTTAAGTTAAATAAGTTTCCTAACATTGAGAACTTGTCTTTAAATGAAGCTGGTGGTTTCATATGTAAAAGAGATTCTATTTCTGTTGCTATACCTTCTACATCTCTTCCAAATAAAAGTTCTGTTCTCTCAAAAGATCCAAACAGATTCATCAACACAGGTTCGTCAAATTTTTTGTTATTTT
>DTVI01000444.1:0-818 GCA_012963655.1 Sulfurimonas sp. | reverse complement strand
AAGCTCATTTATTTTTATATTTGTATTTAGTGACTTATTAAAAGCTTTCATTATTTTTTGTTATTTTTTCTATCTACAACATTCGTAAATAAAAGAGCCTTTGATTTTTCTTTTTTTACTTCAACATAAGCAATATGAGGGATTTCAAGGTAAATATCAAGTTCATCATCAATTTCGCGAAGTTCACCACGTGAACGAAGAAGGTTTATAGTTTTTTGCATATGAGTTCTTTATTTTTAATTATGTTAGAAGTGTTCTCCACAAATAATTTGTGCAGAACTATTGTAAGTATATTTTATTAATCCATTTTATCAGCGCGAGCAAGTAGTTCTCTAGCACCTTTATCAATAACAATTTGGGCTAGGTCTTTACCTACAGTGGTATAAGTATCATGGCTTGATGTTAATGTTTCACATAAAACCTCAGATGCATCAGGAAGACCAAGCGTACATAGAGTTATAATTTTCCCATCTTCCATCACCTTAGCATTAACACCAATAGGTACATGACAGCCACCTTCTAAGATATCCACAAAATGGCGTTCAACTGTAACTTCCATCTCAGTTTCTTTATGGTTTAGTTGATGCACTAGATCAAAAATTTCTTTATTTTCTATGGTTTGAAGGCCAAGTGCACCCTGCCCCATAGAAGAAACCATCTCTTCTTGTGAAATATTATATACATACTTCACAGAATCTACAAAACCTAAACGATTAATCCCC
This sequence comes from Sulfurimonas sp., assembly GCA_012963655.1. Lineage (GTDB taxonomy): Bacteria > Campylobacterota > Campylobacteria > Campylobacterales > Sulfurimonadaceae. Next base: position 96 of record DTVI01000444.1, on the reverse strand, counting down.
GCGCTAGCTAAGATAATGGCGTCAAATTGACCCTCTTTTAACTTTCTAATACGAGTGTCTACATTTCCTCTTAAATCTTTTATCTCAAGATCAGGT
>DTVI01000443.1 GCA_012963655.1 Sulfurimonas sp. | reverse complement strand
GATTCAAAAATAGATGTGGCAGATATAATACTGGAGAATCAAAATGGCAAGTAAAAGATATAAACAACTTTCCGAAAAAATTGATGCAACTAAAGCATTCAGCGTAGCTGATGCAGCTGCATTTATGGGTGAGTTAAAATCAGCAAAATTCGACGAAACTGTTGAAATTTCAATGAACTTAAACGTAGATCCTCGTCACGCTGATCAAATGATCCGTGGTGCAATCGTACTTCCAAACGGTACAGGTAAAACTGTTCGTGTTGCTGTATTTGCTAAGGGTGCTAAGGCTGATGAAGCTAAGGCAGCTGGAGCTGATATCGTTGGTACTGACGATCTTGTTGATCAAATCAAAGAAGGCGTATTTAATTTTGATGTTGTTGTTGCAGCACCAGATTGTATGGGTCTTGTTGGTAAAATTGGTCGTATTCTAGGGCCAAAAGGTATGATGCCTAACCCTAAAACTGGTACAGTAACTCCTGATGTTGCTCAAGCAGTTAAGAATCTTCAAGGTGGTCAAGTAAACTACCGTGTTGATAAAAAAGGTAACATTCATGCAGGTATCGGGAAAGTTTCTTTCTCAGCAACTGCATTAGAAGAAAACTTACGTACTTTCTTTGTTTCTATTAACAAGCAAAAACCAGCATCAGTTAAAGGTAAGTACATCAAATCTGCTGCACTTTCTTTAACTATGTCACCAGCAATCAAGTTCGACCTTGCTGAAGTATCAGACGTTAAGTAGGATTTCTTCCTTGAGCAGGCTTTGCCTGCTTAAATCTTCACTTTTTAAATTCTTTCATTTATTTATCTTATAATTTCTACCTTTTTTTTGCATTGCTTTTGTATTATATATTTAGTATTAAAATATTTTTACAGTTAAGGCGGACAAATTGATTTAGATAATAATTGGGGAGTGAGCCATTTTTAAGTGCTGCTTCTTTTGATGATATTAGATTTTTACAAGCACTTTCAAAACATGATCCTAAAATATATAAGACAGATATGTATGGTAATACTGCTTTTATCTTAGCTTCTGAGGCTGGGCATTTTGAAGTTGTAAATTTTTTTTT
>DTVI01000442.1 GCA_012963655.1 Sulfurimonas sp. | reverse complement strand
GAACTAAGGATATTAAGGTAGGAAGAGGCATAGAAACAGATGAATATTTTGAGTCCAGTTTAAAAGATCATTATGCCATTGGAGATTGTAACGGAAAACTTCAATTAGCCCATGCAGCTAGGGCTGAGGTGATTAATGTGACGCAAAGGATCTTAGGTCAAAAAGTACCTATATTAGATCTAAGCACAGTAGTGAAATTTATTCATACTCTTCCGATGTCTGTAGCTTCAATAGGTCAGACACCTGCTACTACGCAAGACCTTTCTGAAGGAGTCGTGCGTTTAAATGCCTTTTCTGCTTCAAACTTTCATGATGCAAAAGACGGCGTGATGATAGTGTACGCGGATAAAGATAAATTTATTGATAATGCTGAGATCCTACCACCTGAGGCTGAAGAATTGATATCTCCAATTGCCATGGCCCTTGCAGGTGAAATGGATACGGCCTTGGCGTCTAAGACAATTATGGCACATCCTTCTTTTTCAGAAGCCCTGGAAAGAACATATTTCAGAATATGATTTTACATGACTGGGGTTTACTTGAATATGAATTGGCTTATGTGAAGATACAAGAGGTACATACTTTAGCCTTAGAAGATGGGCAAAACCATCTGATACTTTGTCAACATCCTTGTATTTATACCATCGGTCAAGACGCAAAAGAAATTTTTAAAGTTCCAAGCTTTAAGACTGATAGAGGGGGCTCTATCACCTCTCATTCTCCCGGACAAAATATTTATTATTTTTGTTTTCATGCACCTCTTCCGGCCAAGTTCTTTTCAAAAATAATTTCCATCTATTCTGAATTTTTCAAAATATATTTACCCTCTGCTCATTATGAAAAAGAAAGACCGGGTTTTTACATTAAAGATACAAAACTTTTATCTTTAGGTTTTAGATATAAAAAAGGAGTCTCTCTTCATGGAGTCGCCTTGAATGTCTCACCTGCACTGGACTTTCATAATAAGATTAAACCCTGCAACCTCGAAGGAATACGAAGTAGCTCCTTAAAAGAGCAGGGTTTAGACCTGTCTTGTAAAGAGGTAAATGAAAAGATAGTAAATCTTATTCTGAAGGCTTTTAATGAATCCTTATAAGCCCCGAGTCAAAGCACCGGATCCTTATCTAATAAAACAAACTAAAGATATCTTACAAAGAAATAATCTAAATTCTGTATGTGAAGAAGCCTCTTGTCCAAACAGAGCCGAATGCTACTTCCATAATACAACAACCTTTATGATTTTAGGAAAGTCGTGTACGCGGTCTTGTCACTTTTGCTCCGTTCAAACAGGTAAAGGAGAAGAAATAAATAAGGACGAACCTTCTTCTTTAGCAAGAGCTATTAATGAATTAGGCTTAGATTATGTTGTGCTTACTTCAGTTGATAGAGATGATTTAAAAGATTATGGAGCAGGGCATTTTAAGGCCTGTGTTTCTAAGATAAAGGAAAAATGCCCAAAAGTAGAGATAGAACTTTTAACACCTGACTTTAGGGCAGATTCTTCTGCTCTTGATATTATTATTTCATTAGGGGTTAAAAAACTTGCTCATAATGAAGAAACTATAAGACGAATTTCTAAGGCTGTTCGTCCCCAAAGCTCTTATGATAGGAGTCTGAAGACCTTAGAATATTATGCCTTGCATTCTCAAAGTATTATTAAGTCTTCTTTGATGCTTGGGCTTGGAGAAAGTGATTCAGAGCTTTTAGAAACCATGCAAGACCTTTTAGATGTAGGGGTGAGTGAATTAACGCTGGGTCAATACCTTCAACCAAGTCCAAAACATTTAGAAGTTCAAAGGTATTGTTCTCAGGATTTATTTGATGAACTAAAGGCGGAGGCCTTAGATATGGGTTTTAAAGCCGTTGCCTCAGGTCCCTTAGTGAGAAGCTCTTATCATGCTAAAGATCTTAGTCTTTAGACTTAAAAATTTGTGAAAATTCTATAGGAAAGGGAAAGACTAAAGTATTGGTCTTTTCTCCTGATATATCACTAAGGGTTTGCAAATATCTAAGTTGCATACTCTGAGGGTTTTGGCTTAAAACATTAGCCGCACTTAAAAGAGCCTCACTGGCTTGAAGCTCACCTTGAGCGTGAATAACCTTGGCTCTTCTTTCTCTTTCCGCCTCGGCCTGTTTTGCAATAGCTCTAACCATGTTATCATCTAAGTCTATATGTTTAATCTCAACATTAGCTATTTTTATCCCCCAAGCATCGGTTTGTTTGTCTAAAATCTCTTGTATATCAGCGTTCAGCTTTTCTCTCTCAGATAACATCTCGTCAAGTTCATGTTGACCAAGAACTGATCTAAGGGTTGTTTGAGCCAATTGAGAAGTTGCGTCATAAAATTTTTCGACTTGAATAATAGCCTTTTGAGGATCAAGCACACGAAAATATACTACGGCATTAACATGTACAGAAACATTATCATGAGAGATAACATCTTGGGTAGGTACATCTAAAACTATGGTTCTTAAATCAACTTTAACCATTTGTTGAACCGCGGGAATTAAGATAATAAGTCCCGGTCCTTTTACCCCTGTAAAGCGACCAAGAGTAAAGACGACAGCCCTGTCATATTCTCTTAAGATACGAATAGAAAGTGCCAACAAGATAATAATAAAGACTAAACTATAAAGAAGTGTCATGGAAAACATAATGCAATCCTTTTTATTTTTTTAGAGCTAAGATTAGACCTGAGATTGACTCAACATAAGAGATCTCATTTGGAAGGAGTTCATTTTGAGATTTTGCGGACCAAACTTCTCCATGACATAAGACCTTATAGGTACTTCCTTTTTTAGAAATGACCTGAATTTGCATACCTATCATTTCTTCAACCCCACTAACAACGGTAGACTTTCGTGCTTTTAAAACAAAACGCAGTAATAAAATAAAAAAAGCTAAGGAGCTTAAAGAGAAGGCCATTATTAAAGGGATAGAAATCCCAATACCCAAGGTGTCTGCATCAAAAAGTAGTAAAGAACCAAGGGCAAAAGACACTACTCCAGCTATGCCCAATATACCAAAACCACTTAAAAATACCTCGGCTATCATTAGGGCTATTCCTATAAAAATAAGAAGCAGGCCTGCGTAAGAAAAAGGCAAAAGATTAAGAGCATATAAGGCCATAACTCCGCTAATAAGTCCTATGACTCCAGGATAAACAGAACCTGGATGCATCAACTCAAAAAAGATACCATAAGCACCTATCATCAAAAGTATATAAGCAATATTTGGATTGGTAATGATGCTTAAAAGACGATTTTTCCAATCAGCTTTATAATGAAGATGAGTAGCATCTTTTTGAGATATTTTAATCATCTTAGTAGAAACTTTGACTTCTTTACCTTCAAGTTTTTCCCAAAGTTCATATTCGTTTTCAGCCATCATATCTATAACACCATACTTCAAAGCGTCTTGCGCGGAGAGACTCTTGCCTTCTTTAACAGCGTTTATAGCCCAGGAAATATTTCTATCTCTTAACTGGGCCAGACTTTTGATATAGGCTATGGAGTCATTAATGACTTTTTTTTGCATGGCAGTCTTTGAAAGGTTCATGTCTTTAACATTAGGAGGCTTCATCATGCTAACAGGAGTAGCCGCTCCAATGTTTGTTCCTGGAGACATAACCGCTACATGCGAAGCATACATCATATAGGTCCCAGCACTAGCAGCTCTAGCACCCTTAGGAGAAACATACATGATAATAGGAATAGGAGAATTTAATATCTCTTGTATCATCTCCCTCATGGAAGTAGATAAACCACCAGGAGTATCTAATGAAATAAGTATAGAAGTAGAATTGTTTTCAAGGGCATAAACAAAACCCTTACTTAAATAAGAACTTGTAGCAGGACTGATAGCACCCTTAATTTTTAAATGTGTAATGGTATTGGCTGACAAGGTAAGACTAAGTAGTAGAAAAAGTAAGAAAGCATATAACTTCTTCATAATATAAAGTATAAGGTAGAAAAACTTACAGAAGAGAATATTAGAAATATTAGAATTTAAAATTCAGATAATATAGAAAATCTCTGCTACAATTTCAAATGATTAAAAATATGGACCGCGGAATACTTTTTATGCTTCTTTCAGCGTTGATTTCAGCGCTAAATGGAGCCGTTGCTAAAATACTTTCAGAAGATTTTTCTACCCTTGAAATTGTTTTTTACAGAAATCTTTTAGGCGTTGTTATTGTTCTTTACACGCTTAAACACACGCCACCTATTTTAACGGGGGGAAAGTTTCATTTACTTTTTTTAAGAGGTGTTTTTGGTGCCTCGGCCATGGTGCTGTTTTTTTATACCATCACAGTGATTCCTCTAGGAGAGGCAATAACCCTTAACAAGACATCTCCCCTCTTTGTCTCTATATTAGCCTTTTATCTGATGAAAGAACACCTAAGTAAAAAAGCTATGCTTGCCTTAGGCCTTGGCTTTGTAGGAGTAATACTAATTACCAAGCCATGGGGCTTATCAATCTCTTATGCTCACTTTTATGGAATTTTAGGAGGTTTTTTTGCCGCTGCAGCCTACGCAACCATCAAAAAGATAAAAGGTATATATGACACCCGCGTGATAATGCTTTCATTTATGGGAGTGGGAACACTTTTTCCTGCGCTTCTTTTTCTACTCTCATTTTGGGTCACAAATCCACCTGAAGCCTTAAAGTTTTTATTTACAGGTTTTAGTTGGCATTCTGAGTTATATATATGGATTTTAATAGGTTTTATGGCAATTATCTCAACCCTGTCTCAATACTTCTTAACCAAGGCCTATAGCTTTTCTAAGGCTAGTATCATTGGTGTCATCTCATATACTAATATTCCCTTTGCCATTGGCTTTGGCTGGATGCTTGGTGACGCCTTCCCTGACTTTTGGACCTTTACGGGTATTGGCTTAATTGTTCTTGGTGGGGTTTTAGTTTCACGCTCTAAGTAGGTGTGTTATTAATGGGATATTATTTATCAGTTGATATGTCTTTACCAAGTTGAATACTCTATTGGTTATAAAAGTGGAAATTCATTCACAGGGGCATTTTTATTCACGACGAAGGTTATCATCTAGTCTAATTGACTTTGCAATGTAATTACATTATAATTACTTTAAGGAGTTCATTATGACTATGCTCACAAAAATTGGTAACTCACAAGGTATTAGAATTCCTAAACCTTTAATTCAGCAAGCACACCTTGAAAATGTCAGTTTAGAATTAGAAGTTTTAGAAAATGGATTGTTAATCAAACCTATAAACAATACAGGAAGAGAAACTTGGATAGAAAATATTGAGAAAGTAATTTCTAAACATAAGGGTCTTCAAGATGAAGGACTTTTAGAAGATTTACTTAATGACAATGATTTAGAAGAATATGAATGGTAGTAGATATCAAAAGGTATGAAATTTATCTTGTTAAGTTAAATCCAACTATTGGTTCTGAAATTCAAAAAACTAGACCATGTATTGTAATCTCACCAAATGAAATGAATGTTCTAAAAACAGTTATTGTAGCACCAATGACCTCTAAGGGATTTGATTTTATATTTAGACCCAAAATAAAGTTTGAAAAGAAAGATGGTTTAGTCCTCCTTGACCAGATTAGAACAGTTGATAAAACAAGACTTGTAAAAAAACTTGGTAATGTAGATCAAAAAACTTCAAAAGAAATATCAAACATGCTCGTTAATATGTTTGAACTCTAAATAAATGAGTTTTCATCTGAAACAATGATGGGTTTTTTAGAGCTTCGGTTAAGTTTACGTACAATGACCATACAAGATATACTTTATCAATCTCAAAGAGTAAACCTTTGGAAGAATATTTTTTTGAATGTGAAAACAAAGAAGCATGTAATAATGGAATCCGAGATGCCTTTGAAGATGGTTATAAACAATCAAAAATTGCTAGGTATCTTAAGCGATTAACAGGATTAATATCTATGGTTATTGGTAATAAAATTGAAGATTGAACACCTGACACTATTTTTGACTTGGCGATAAGATGTACTTTGTTAAAGTAGTTCAATACTTTAACAGGAGGAACGACCCTAAAAAAGTAAGCTTTTTATTTTAAGACTTAACAATAGCCTCAATCTGCTGAACAACTGTTGGATCTTCAAGAGTTGATGTATCTTGGGTAATAGCTTCACCCTTAGCAATAGAGCGTAAAATTCTTCTCATAATCTTTCCAGAACGAGTTTTAGGAAGTCCTGGAACAAAAACGATATTATCACATAAGGCAATGTTACCAATCTCTTTTTTGATAATGTTATTTAATTCTTTGATCTTTGCTGCTTCATCTTCACATGGTGTTTTTAAAGTGATATAAGCAAAGATTGACTCGCCTTTGATATCATGAGGTCTTCCACATACTGCGACTTCAGCTACATTATCGTCTTTGGCTAAGGCTGCTTCTACTTCAGCCGTTCCCATTCTATGTCCTGATACATTAATAACATCATCAGTTCTACCTGTAATTGTTATGTATCCGTCTTCGTCATAGTTTGCGCCATCACCTGTAAAGTATACAGGCTTACCATCTTTTTTAACATCTCCAAAGTAGGACTTTTTGAAACGTTCAGGATCTCCCCAAACACCACGAATCATTGAAGGCCATGGCTTAGTGATACACATATATCCACTTTCTCCATTAGCTACTTTTTTCCCTGTTTCCGGGTCTAAGATTTCTCCTATGATACCTGGAAGAGGGAAGGTTGCACATGCTGGCTTAATTGGTGTTGCCCCTGGAAGAGGAGAAACAATGTGTCCACCTGTTTCTGTTTGCCAGTAAGTATCAACGATAGCGCAGTTTGAGTTACCTACTTCTTCGTAATACCATTTCCATGCAGGTGGATCAATTGGCTCACCAACAGTTCCAAGAACCTTTAGACTTGATAAGTCATATTTAGAAGGTTCATTTTCACCCATCTTGTGTAAAACACGAATGGCAGTTGGTGCTGTGTAAAACTGAGTGATTTTATGTTTCTCAACCATTTGCCACGCTCTACCTGCGTCTGGATACGTAGGAACGCCTTCAAACATAACCGTTGTTGCGCCCATAGCAAGTGGACCGTAAACGATGTAAGTGTGACCTGTAATCCAGCCAACATCCGCTGTACACCAAAACACGTCATCTTCTTTAACATCAAATACCCATTCCATAGTCATTTGAGCCCAAAGGATATATCCCGCAGTATTATGTTGAACGCCCTTTGGTGAACCCGTTGAACCTGATGTATATAAAAGGAAAAGTGGATCTTCTGAATCCATAGTTTCAGCTTCACAGATAGCAGACTCTGAATTTATCATCTCATTATAAGAATAATCTCTTCCTTCTTTCCATGTTACTTCTTCATTATTTCTTTGTATAACACATACTTTTTCAACAGGTGTTTCAGATGAGAGTGCATCATCAACAACAGGTTTAAGCATATAAGCCTTTCCTTTACGAAAAGCGCCATCTGCTGTAATCACTACCTTTGCCTGAGCGTCAATAATTCTGTCTTTTAATGCTTCTGCTGAAAATCCACCAAATACGATGGAATGAATAGCACCAAGTCTTGCACATGCAAGCATTGCGTAAGCTGCCTCAGGAATCATAGGCATATAGATAACAACACGGTCACCTTTTTTAACACCATAAAAATTTTTAAGTAAGTTTGCAAATTTATTTACATTTGTATGCAAGTCTTTATAAGAGATTTCTAGTTTATTTCCATTATCACCCTCAAATAAAATGGCAGTCTTAGAGCCACGTGTATCTAAGTGTCTGTCTATACATTGCTCAGACACATTTAGTTTTCCACCTTCAAACCATGAATAAAAAGGAGCATTAGACTCATTTAAAACAGTATCAAATGGTTTTTTCCATGTTATCTTTTCTTTTGCGTAATCTCCCCAAAAGCCTTCATAATCATCTTCAGCTTTTTTTGTAAGAGCATAATACTCATCCATACTTTTAATTCGTGCTGTTTTTTGAAACTCTACATTAGGTTGAAATGTTTGTTTAGTGTTGCTCATTAAGTAAATCCCTGAAAATGGTACTAAAGTGTACTTGATATTTATATTTCGCAATCATATCTAAGTGCTTTAATTTTTATTATTAATTGTAGCAGTAAAAACATGGCTTTAGGGTAGTTTCATATTAATAAGCAAGAAAAAAGGGCGCAAGGGGACGTTTGATACAAAGATACCTTATAAAGGTAAATCTTTGTTAAACTTAAAATGTGCTATGCGAATTGCTATCATAATTATGTTTTAGACTTTTAAAGAATTTTCCAGCAAACTCGTCGACTTCTAAGGTCATAAAGGTAGGAACCAAGATTAGTAAAGCAATAGCCGCAATAATTAGAATGCCATCCATAATAAATCCTTTCTACTTATTCTATAAGATAACATGGAATCACTGTTAAGCCAAGAGTCTTTTGGAATTAATGCATAGTATTTACATGTTACTAAGGCAAGAGCCCTAGTGCGAATTAGCACCTTCAGAACCTATACCCGTTTCAGACCTGATAAATTGATGTTCAAAGGCTTTTTCTTCATCTTTTGCTCTTTGAGATTTATCTGTAACAGAAAAGAAATAGATAGAAAGGAAAGCTGTAGATACTGAAAATAAAGCAGGGTACTTATAAGGAAAAATGGCTTCTGCATTACCTAAGACCTGCACCCAAACGATAGGGCCTAGAATAACCAGAATAATAGCTGTTGTTAAACCCATACTTCCCCCAATAAAAGCACCTCTTGTTGTAAGTTTTGACCAGTAAATAGAAAGAAATAAGATTGGAAAGTTTGCCGAAGCCGCGATAGCAAAGGCTAGACCAACCATAAATGCGATGTTTTGCTCTTCAAAGGCTATCCCAAGAAATATTGCAACAATACCCAAACACACAGTAGCAATCTTAGAAACTCTCATCTCTTTTTTCTCATCTACCTTACCGGTAATAAAAACATTGGCATATAAATCGTGTGAAATGGCAGATGCACCCGCGAGGGTAAGTCCTGAAACCACAGCTAAGATAGTGGCAAAGGCAACAGCTGAGATAAAGCCTAAGAAAAGATCTCCACCTACTGCGTGAGAAAGATGAATAGCGGCCATATTATTTCCGCCAATAAGTTGTTTTCCTGCTTCCAGATATTCAGGATTTGTAGACACTAGTACAATGGCACCAAATCCGATGATAAAGGTTAACATGTAAAAATAACCTATAAATCCTGTTGCATAAAAGACAGACTTTCTAGCTTCTTTTGCATTTGAAACGGTGAAAAAACGCATTAAGATATGAGGAAGACCTGCGGTTCCAAACATTAAGGCGACAGCAAGAGAAATAGCGGAGATGGGGTCAGATATAAGACCTCCGGGGGACATAATATTTATGCCCTTAGGATGAACATCCACAGCGGTTTGAAATAATGTTTCAAAAGAAAAGTTCATGTTCTTCATAACCATAAAGGCCATAAAGCTTGCTCCAGATAAAAGAAGAACCGCCTTAATGATTTGTACCCACGTTGTTGCTAGCATTCCACCAAAGGTGACATACGAGATCATAAGTACACCTACTAAGATGACAGCTACCTCATAATCTAGACCAAAAAGAAGTTGAATTAGTTTACCAGAACCTACCATCTGCGCTATAAGGTAAAGGGTTACCGTTGAAATAGAACCAAAAGAAGCTAAGACACGAATAGGTTTTTGTGAAAGTCTATATGAAGCCACATCTGCAAAGGTAAACTTACCTAAATTACGAAGTTTTTCTGCCACCATAAACAAGATGATAGGCCAACCTACAAGAAATCCAATAGAATAAATAAGACCATCATATCCATTTGCATAAACAAGGGCTGAAATTCCTAGAAATGAGGCTGCAGACATATAATCACCTGCAATGGCTAAACCATTTTGAAATCCAGTAATTCCTCCACCCGCTGTATAAAAGTCTTTAGCAGTAGAGGTTCTTTTTGCTGCCCAATAGGTGATAACAAGAGTTGCCCCTACAAAGATAATAAACATAATAATAGCAGCAATATTTAGGTCTTGTTTTTTGACCTCTCCCACTAATACCTCAGCAAAAAGCGAAGATGAAAATAAAGAAAGTAAAAGAATCTTAATCATGCTTCACTCCTACATCATCTTTTAAACGGTTAAGGGTTGTATCAAAGTCTGTATTGGCTTTTTTTACATATATACCTGTAAGAATAAAAGAAAGAATGATAATTCCAATACCAACAGGGATACCTACACTTATAACACTTCCTTCAAATAAAGCTTTGGCAAATACCTCTGGGGCATAGGCTAAAGTAAGAATAAATGAAAAGTATATAACTAAAATAATAGAAGTTAAAATGAGTGAAAACTTACGTCTTTGTTTTACTAAGGCTTGAAATTCAGGGTCAAGTTTAATCTTGTCGTATATATCTGCGTACATTATAATCCTTTAGAAGTGCAAATATAACATATATTAAGAAAAAATAGCCTCTTGTATTTTGGAAGTAGGAGAATTTATATAGGTACTAAAAGCATTAATGTCTAAGGCTTGTGAAAATAAAATCCTTGAATGATGTGACAACCATTAGATCTTAAAAAGTTGAGTTGCTCGGCTGTCTCCACCCCTTCTGCTACAACAGTAAGATTAAGGTTATGGGCTAAGGAGATGATAGTTTTCGCAATGGCACAGTCTCCTTCACAATGAGGAGTGTCAGCAATCAAAGACTTGTCAATCTTCAGGGTATGGATAGGAAGGGTTTTAAGGTAGCTTAAGGAAGAATAACCTGTTCCAAAATCATCTATAGAAAGGTTAATCCCCATTTGATCAAGGGTTTCTAATACTTGAAGAGTTTTTTGGCCTTGTTTGATGAGCATATTCTCGGTGAATTCAAGTTCTATTGAGGTATTTGCTAATGAATGCTTATTTAAGTTTTTTTGTAAAATAAGAGGTAGATTTTGATGTAAAATCTGTGAAGCAGAAACATTAACACTGATGCATAAGTCATTACTAAAACTGTTTTTTAAATATGACAAGTCTTCACATACCTTAGTGATAACCCATTCTCCAATGATATTAATCAGACTACTTTCTTCAGCTATTGGGATGAAAACGGAGGGAGAAATAGTGCCTAAGTCCTCATTGTCCCATCTCAATAAAGCTTCTGCGCCGATGATACTTTGAGTGATGGTATCAATCTTTGGCTGGTATTGTATACGAAACTCATTATTAGAAATAGCATGATGAAGCTTAGTCTCAACCTTATGTCTAAATTCTATAGTTTCAAACATCTTAGCACTAAAAAATTGATAATTATTTTTTCCCTTATCCTTAGCAGAGTACATTGCTGTATCGGCGTAAGATAAAAGGGTTTCCGTGTTTGAGGTGTCATTAGGATAAAGACTAATCCCGATACTTGTACCAATAAACATTTCATTTTCATTAAAGCTAAATGGTTTTTCTAAAAGTTTAATAATACTATCGGCTAAGGCAACAACATCTCTTCCATCCTCAATCTCATTCATGATAATAACAAACTCATCTCCACCTAAGCGGGAAATACTACTATTATCATTTAAAAGGCTTTTTAAACGGGAAGCTGCAGCAATTAGAAGTTTGTCTCCCATCGCGTGTCCAAGGGTGTCATTAATAATCTTGAAATTATCTAAGTCTAAAAATAAAAGAGCAAGAGTAGTGGCATTGTCCTTACTTGAGTGTATAGAACGTTTGAGGTTTTCTTTAAACATCTGTCTATTGGCTAGACCGGTAAGTGGATCATAATTTGCAAGATGATATAAACGTTTTTCGGTTTGTTTTCTCACAGAATTCTCAAGTTTTAATTCGTTATTTGAAAGTTCTAGTTCTTCTTTCGCACTGGATAGATTATCCGCTAAATCACGATTTAAATACTGGGTCTTTATAAAGTTAGTAATGGACTTATGCACCTTAAACATAGATACAAGAAGTATGGTGTAATAGGCCAGGCCCACAATAAATATAAGTGCAAGCATATCAGGAAGACTAGAAGTTGCATATAAAAAAGAAAAAATGATAGGGAGTGTATAGGCTAAAAAAGCGGTAATGTGAGTAGAATATACAGATACCGCGCCTGCTATCATTAAACTCAAAAGAAAAAAGATTAGGACTTGCAGGGTCAAGTTGTTAGGGGGAAAAATAACTAAAAGACTAGAAGCGAGTAGGGGTCCTGATAAAAAAATACCTAGGAGTATGTACTTTTCGTCTTTTAAATACTGGCCTTTCTTATATCTGATTAGTATATAAGTATGGATTGCTCTTAGTAAAGATAAGAAAAGCACTGCTGCAATCCAGAGGAGGGCATTGACTCTAAAAACAGTATCAATGACGATATAAAACATAAGAATACCTACCCCTATAGTGCCTAATAATGAAGAAGGAAGGTTATGGACAAGAACATTTAAACGTTCTTCTTGGATGCGAGTATCAATCTTTGGTTTATTCATTGGGCGAAGTCTGCCCTAAAATAATTAAAAATGATGTCTTTGTCTTGAACTCACCCTTTAATTTCATATCTAAAACTCTGCCCTTAAGAAACTTAGATTATAATTCCACAAATATTATTAATAGGATACTAAATGTCTTTAAAAACATACGATTTTTCACAAGAAGAAAGAGCTGGCTTTCAATGGGCTAAAATGACAACATCAAAGGGTGTTATCTGGTTAAAGCTTTATGGTGAAGAAACACCAAATACAGTTGCTAACTTCGCATCACTAGTTAATGATGGTTATTATGATAATCTTAATTTCCACCGTGTTATTCCAGGTTTTATGGCTCAAGGTGGTTGTCCTCAAGGTACCGGTACAGGTGGACCAGGTTATTCAATCGCTTGTGAAACTTCTTTAAACACATCTAAGCACCGTAAAGGCGCTTTATCTATGGCTCATGCTGGACCAGATACAGGTGGTTCTCAGTTTTTCATTACTTTTGCAGCAACACCTCACTTAGATGGTGTTCACACTGTTTTTGGTGGAATTGAAGAAGATGATGAAGATTCAATGTCTGTTCTTGCTTCAATCGAAGGTCAAGACGCAATTGAAAAAGTAGAAATTTTAGCTGAACGCTAGTAAAACAAGAAAGAGGTAAGACAATGAAATATATATACAATAAAACGAGTGGACTGACATTCTTTGCTTTTTCCTCTTTCTACCTTTGCTCTAAGAAGACCTTGTCTTGTTAGTGCATATCTGCTGTTCTGTTGATTCTCATTTCTTTTTAGAAAAACTTCAAGCTGACTTTCCTGAAGAAAAGCTCACAGGCTTTTTTTATGATCCAAATATACATCCGTATTCTGAATATAGACTGCGTTATTTAGATGTTCAAAGAAGCTGTAAAAAATTAGGTATTGATCTTCTTGAAGGTGAATATGATTTTGAAACATGGATGACCTTAGTTCGTGGTTTAGAAAATGAACCTGAAAAAGGTGCTCGTTGTGAGGTTTGTTTTGATAGACGATTTGATGTGTCGGCTAAAAAAGCCCTTGAACTCGGCGAAAAAAAGATTACTACAACCCTTCTTGTCTCACCTTTGAAGTCTCAAGAACAATTAAAACGTGTGGGTGATATGTTTTATGAAAAAAATGGGGTAGAATTTATAGCCGTTGATTACCGTTCAGGTGGTGGTTCTCAAGACCAAAGCCGCGTGACTAAAGAAGAACAGTTATACAGACAAGATTATTGTGGTTGTATTTATGGACTGACTATGCAAAGAGATCAGCAGGGTAAGCTTATGGATGAGATGTTCTCTCCCTTAGGTAAACAGATCCTTCCTGCATCTATAGAAGATAGACTTGAACTGTATCAACGTAGAATGGATTATGAAGACGAGGGACAAGAATATCAGCTTGTAAGAGAAAAGTTTTTAAATTACCGTCAATATAATTTAAAAATAAGCATTTCTAAAAAGAGGGTTGATGCACACGCCCTTATTTATTCAACCCTTCCTCGTAAAAAAGCAAATGGACGTATTGAACATAGCCTTAATGATATTAATTTTATGAACAGAGAAGAGGCAAAGTTTATCAGTCTTGAAACCTTTAATAAACTTTCAAATAGCAGCTTTAAAACGGTTAAAGAGATGATTTTCAATCCTTTGTCAGTGGAGCGAGAAAGTGAAGTACGCCAAAAACTTTGTTATTCACCTTATGACCTAAGTCCTATTTTTGTTCTAAATGAAATAATAGAAGGTAAAATTGATATATATTTAGATGCTAAAACTTATGAAGATAACCGTGAGTACCTTTTTGTTAAATAACTCTTTAAAATAATTATTATTAAAAGGAGTTATAAAGATACCTTTATATATAATTCTAGTTCTGTAAATGGGGAAGATTAAAACAGAGATTTAGGGGAATTTTATAATGGCTGTTTTTTTTAAATATTTTACTATCTGGATATTACTAGTTTTAGTGCTTTTTCCTTCGTGTACTTATGCTGATGAATTTTCAGAAGAGAGCTCTTTCTTAGATGAATTAATTATTCAAGAAAGTTTTCTTTTTCGCTACTTGAGTGAAAAAAATGAGTATGATAATTCAACTTATATTATGGCCTTGTTAGAAGTAAAGTATAGTGAAGAAAACTACGAAATTGACGTAGGCGCAATGCTTTATAAGGATAGCAATGAAACGGGTGCAGAACTAAACCAAGTTTCGCTTCATTACTTTGCAGATGATTTTGAATTTAGCATTGGAAAATATGTACAAACCTTAGGTGCCTTAGATTACTTAAGTTCAACTAACCTTCTTAATCCTACACGTTCCGAATTCTTTGATGATGAGAATATTAATATACGTAGAGTTCCTTTATTAATGGCGGGACTACGCTACTATCCTAATGAAGAATGGAAGCTTGAAACCATAGTACAGGCATTTGACGCGGATCATCAAGATCTTAGTAGTGCGTATTTGAATTTTGCACTGGATACACTTATGCCAAGCTATCTTGAGTCCCTAACAACTTCTAATTCAAGTCTTGATCAAATTAATAATGAAATATTTTTGCCTGTGTATAAGAACTCTATTAGTTCAGCTTTAAATTCTCATATAAAAGATCAATATGAAAGTGAAAGCATTTTAGCCGCAGATAAGGCAGGGCTTTTTGTAGTGGCTGAATATTCAGCTGATGCAGTTAGCATTGGAGGTGTATGGATTAATAGATATACTGAGATTCCTTACATTGAAGTGAATCAAGATCTTCTTGATGGCCTTGAAGCCTTACAATCTGATCCAACAGACTTTGGAGTCTTTGAAGATTATATAAATTCTAATGATTTGGATCCCATTTCAAAGGTACAAGGCTATAGATATAATCAATATAATCTCTACGCAGAAGGAACAATCTTTTCTTTTGGTATTAGAGCAGAAGCAAGTTATCGAGATAAAATTCCTGCTATTAATGAGTACAGTACTTTACATAGTTTTGGCCTAGGTATTGATCATAAGCTTGGATCAATGTATAACTCTATTGAAGTGCAGTATCTTGATGTAGATGCACTAAGCCAAGAGATATATGCATCTGTTTGGGCCAGCAAGTTTGATGCTATTCATTATAAGGGCACGGATATCTATTTTGATCATTATTTATTATATGGAAGTTATGAAGGAATTACAGAAATTACAAGTTTTCCAAGTGTCCCCTTGTCTTATAATAATTACGATATAATATTTCAGTACTTGAACTCAAAGGAACAATCCCAAATGAACACATTTAGTATGCTATTAAAAGCGTTTTTTTGACCCCTATAATAAAAAGGGCCGTTCTTCTTTGTGTTTTGATCCTCAACTATGTATTAGTAACGAGTATATCATTAGAACCAATAAACTGGAATAGCTTTTTTCCTAGTACCCAAAAATCGTCTACCGATGGAACATGGTTCTCAGCAGATTCTCAATACCTTTTTATTGAATTAGATGATGCCTCTAAAGCAGATACATGGATAGATGCCTCCCTGATTTCCAATTATTACGAGTTAAACAAAGGCACGAATCTTTACCTTCTTTTATTTGATAATTCTATGCATAATAAACTAATGCAAGAAGTTTCTAAATACCCTATCTTTGTCGTGCATAAAGAAATTATTAACATC
>DTVI01000441.1 GCA_012963655.1 Sulfurimonas sp. | reverse complement strand
GTGCCAATTGGATGTAAGTCTTTTATATCCCCTAAGCCTTACGCAAGTAAAGACTTAGAAATTTAAGGCACTTAATCCATTAAGAATTTATCATACAAATTAATAATTATGTGCATATTTTGCATATAATATGCATTTTATAAGATTAATATGCATTGTATGAACAATTATTAGTATATTATTGAAAATGTCAGATAATTTAAAAATAGGAGAAAGGCTGAAATTGTTGCGCGAACGACATTTAGATGGCAGAAAATTCCGTCAGGTAGAATTTGCAGAAAAATTAGGAGTAGTAAGAGACAAAATATCCCGAATTGAAAATGGGAAACAAGCTGTCGACTTAAATCTATTAATTAACATTGGTCAAAAATTTAATGTGGATCTTCATTGGCTAATTACAGGAGAATCTTTTAAGTCCGAAGCTGAAGAACAATTGAAAGTATGTGCTGAAAAATTAGGAAAGCTTAATTACTACGTCGAACGTTTGGAATCATTAATCAATAAAAATTAACCTTAAGTATTAAGAAGATATGTTGCAAATGCACATTTTATCATGTATTGGAGGGGAATTAAAGCTAGACTCTTTGACAAAATTGATGCGTTTGGATACCATATCTAATTGATTGATATACCAGTTAAAATCTAATATGCTAAAAAAGTATCAATCATTAATTTACTATTATATTCTAACTGTCTTCACTAAAAGTTTCGTATAGATCTTCTAGTTCACCAATCGCCTCTATCTGTTCCATATCTAGTTGAGACTCTATACGAATCTGAGCCATGTGCCACCAAATCCAAAATAATGCAACTACTGCAACCCAAATCCCTTCTGATCCAACAAGTGGATATATAGGTCCTATATCTGCTAAATCTTTGAGCCAATTATCAAAAGGTCCCATTAGTTTTTCCTTTCCTCAATAATTTCTTTTAAAACAGCTTTTTCAATTCCTGTAAAATCTACTATTTCCTCTTTTTGCTTTTCCATTGCAAGAGTATCCTGCCCACCAATCTCTAGGACTTCAGGTATTCGTAGAACATCAAAAAATTCTAGAACTTGGGATCCGATAT
>DTVI01000440.1 GCA_012963655.1 Sulfurimonas sp. | reverse complement strand
GCAACATTCTTAGATAAAACGGCGACTGGCATTTGATCAGTAGACAATAGTCCGTGTACTGTTCTATAGTCCTTAGCTCTAGCTGGTTTAGGACTTGCTTCTGGTAAATATAACTCTATTATTGAAACCAATGTTTTTGAAAATGGATAGCTGGGCTTATCTTCTCTAGTACTTAAAAATAACAGGTGGCGCTGCCTGTATACTTGCCACTGACCCCATGGAGCATGTCCCAACAATAATAAACAACCAGGCACTAAAGACAGTCTGAATAAAAAACGACGATTTAACATAAAATTAAACTATGGTTTTGAGGGGTGTAAATTATCACCCCTCAAATATTTCTATCTTCTAGTCACGATATTTATCGAAAACATTTAGATTTAAAACAGCAGTTATAATAAAGTTAGGAACATCTACAACTTGCCCTACTCTTAAATCTACTGCTACAGAACATAAAATATATGCCTGCTCTCTTGTTAGCCCGTGTTCACGCACCAGGTAATCAATCATTTGAATAAGAGCATGCCTTGCAGCTGCCGTTAAATCTTCAGATAAATTATCCAAGTTTGTAATTTTCTCAGATCCTAAATATGCGTGATAAGGAAGAGCTACTCCTGCCCCTTTCAGTGGAATGCCAAGAGTTTGATAATAACGTGTTGGCTCCATATCACGAATTTGATCATCTCCTACAGTAACAGGCATATCAAGATCTTTGCCTTTACCTTTAAGAATTCTCGTTCTTAATACATTAATTGCACCCATTTCAATAGCAGTACCTGATACTTCTCCATCTCCTTGAGCATAATGCACATCACCCGTAAACAGGCCACATCCATCTATGAAACAAGGAAATATTATTTTAGTACCTATCTGCATTTGTTGAACATCCATATTACCTCCGTTTTCACGAGGTGGTATGGTTCGTAGGCAATCATCAGCATGACTACCTCCTTCTCCACATACAGCAGCTGGTAAAGCACCTCCAGTAGAAGGCGTAAGCGCAACTCCACCAGCACTAGCTAGGTTAGCTTCGCGTTCTTTCCATGCTTTCACTTCAGGTAAACCGGGTAA
>DTVI01000439.1 GCA_012963655.1 Sulfurimonas sp. | reverse complement strand
TTTGATGGTTAAAAATTATATAGACCAACATAACATTTATTCTAAGATTGAAAATCAATATTCTCAAAATGAATTATCAGATTTTTTACAAAAAAACTCAGAAGATGGGAATTTGTATTTCTACGATAAAATGCTTAAATATCGATTTTCAAATATTATAACTTCAGACGAACACTATAGTCACTACTTTGACAGAAATTGCGTGATTACAGGATCGAATGTAGATAGACATCGTGTAAGGTGGGTTTTAAAGTTTGTCGAATTCACATTTTTTAAAAATCTTTTTTCACTTCAGGCTAATCTACCCTATTATGCTTATTTCTTAATTTATGGATTAATGACTTGGTTAGGGTTTTTTCTGTGCATGCAAACTACAGGTTACACATGGAAAAATGTTTGTATCTATTTATTTTCAATCACATTTATCTTTCAACACAATTTGAGTGAGATTGGATTTTCTACAATTGAAACTGCAATGATAACTTTAGCGCTCTTTGCAAGTTATAGGAAAATATTATTACTTTTTAGTAATTTGTGCGACTTTGAATAGAGAATCTGGAATTGTCATTGCCCTGCTTTGGTTTGTTTTAAATAAAGACTTTAAAGTTCCATTAATTGCATCATTATTATCAGGAATGATTTTGTTAATTGTAAATTTTGATATCATTGAATGTTTCCTCAAACCAAATTTTTTTATTTCTTTTGACAAGCAACCCGGCCAATTTCATATCTCTGATGTAGGAGAAAAGATCAGTTATCTGTCTCTGTTTCGAGTGATTGTCAATAATTTTTTGCTTCCTTTAGGAGTTTCATTTTATTTCTATATTCAAACTAACAATAAAAGCAATCCATTATTTTATATAATTTGTTTGTACTATCTTATATTTGTTTTAGCTACTCCATTGCATCACATTTCTGTAAAAATGATTACTGTCCCTTTGATTGTGTTGTTAACTAACCCAGATTTATTAAATCTTCGTGGAAAAGAAAAATATTCTAGAGTTATCTGAAACAAATTGGTTTTCAAGACAGGACAATTTGTGCTGCCAATGGATATTAGGGATGTCACTTG
>DTVI01000438.1:15662-16168 GCA_012963655.1 Sulfurimonas sp. | reverse complement strand
GGTCTACTACATGAATTTTAATGATGATGGTGTCGAAATTAAACAGAACTTTATCTCAGAGTCTATTATTACACAGATAAAAGAAGAACTTAAAAATTCAACTCATAAGATCAGATCTTATGGACTTTCTCATGCTCATCATAAGCTAAAGAGTATTAAAAGTTTAGTTGAATCAGAACAACTGCTTGGACTTGCTAAAGATATCTTAGGCTCAAAGCCATCTACACTTAGAGTGATTTACTTAGATAAGACAGAAAAAGGAAATTGGTTTCTTCCCTGGCATCAAGATATAAAAGCCGCAATCAATAAAAAAGATGATGACTTGAATTGGGAAGGTTGGAGTCTTGAAAATGAAGTAAATTATGTTCATCTTCCAAGAAAGGTCTTAGAAAAGATGGTGACCTTTAGAATTAACCTTGATGATTCTAATGAAGATAATGCTTGTTTGCAAGTGATACCCAGAAGTCATTAATTGTTGTGTAAAAGCAGGGGACCTTGTTTTAATG
>DTVI01000438.1:0-15652 GCA_012963655.1 Sulfurimonas sp. | reverse complement strand
ATTACATGCTTCCTCAAAGTCTAAAAAGCCTTCTAGTAGGGGAGTTATTCATATAGAATATTGTGCTTATGAACTACCTAAAGGTTTATATTGGATTTAATAACTTGAATAGTGGTATTTTAGGTTTTTAATTTTAGAGATATTTTTGTGGACTAAAACTTTAGGAAGAAAAATATTTTTTGACTCAGGGACTTTCTGCTTGTATCATTCTTGGTGCCTTATATTTTTAAGAGAACTTTTTATTGACTTTTATTTTGATCATCTTGAAATAAACCAAAGGCTTGAAAAGGCAGTTTAATCGCTCTTTTAAGAATGTTATAGGGTGCAACAATCACACTTTTACTCACAGAACTTTCAATAATAGGGTCTTGAAGAGGACCATGGACTCTAACTGTTGTTGATATAGAATCATCCCCAAAAACAATATATCCAATAATTGGAATATTCTTAGCCGAACTTCCTATATCTGTTTTTACCTGCATGACAAGTTTAATATCTTCTTTTTTTATGTTTGTCTGGCCTTTAGCCGTTATGGTGAGTTCTTTAGACTTTATTGTTGATTCTTTAATATGGATAATGTTATCTTGTTTATCAAAGCGTAAATACATTTCTTGAACCTTCAAGCCTTTTTTTGTATAGTCTGGAATTGAAAAGGTAACTAAAGAAGGAATAGTATTAAAAAATGCAAGGGTGTTATTTAAGACAGTATAGTCTTCAATAATAGTGTCTTTTATATGTACTACTCCTGTAATTTTTTTTGCAGAACCGGCCATAACAAAGGAAAGTTTTCCTCCTTTAAAGTCTGAAAACTTAAAAAGCTCATTCATAAAAGTATCATTCAGGCCATCTCCTAAAACTATGAATTTTTCTGTGGTGCCCTCAATAAAGATTTTTCCTTTTTTATACATGAGTTGAGCAAAAATTTTGTCATCTTTAATATTTAAATTTATACTGTTTGCTAAGATTTTTCTTTTATAGGTGTCTAGTGGTATATTACAGTTTTTCATTTTTACACTAAGGTCTATCCCTTCTTGCTTCTTAGAACCTTTTATATATTTTAAGTAGTCTGAAATTTCAAAGATATTAAAGTCTATATTCTTAGCACTTAGTCTTGCTTTCTTTTTATAAATAAAATCTAGTTTTTTATTAATGCGTAAGTAAACTACATCATCTTCATACTTTCCTACAATATTGTATTCTCGTATATTCTTTCCATCTTTTGAAAAAAGAGGATGAAAGTTTATTAGTTTTATATCTATACCAAGTGAATCATCTATATAGGTAAAGTTTGCATTACCTTCTTTTAAATCAAACCTCTTAAGAAGATTTGAGTGCTGACTTAAGTTAGAAAAATCATTAATTCTCAGGTTGACTTCATCGTTTTTATTCATTGTCAGATGTATCTTATATTTTGGTATATCAAGATAATGTTCTTGTTTCACATAATGATATAAAACATCAAAAGAGTCTTGTATAAATAAGGTGTCATGATCAAGGATAACGGTATTTAAGGTCTTAAGTTTTATGCTTGCAGCGCCTATCTTATAATGTGTAGATATATAAGAAAATACTGTTTTATCATAAGAGATAATAGTATGCTTAGTATCTAGATATCCTTTATAAAGTGAAAATTGTGTTGGTTTAATGATTAAAGGTTTTTGATTAATAAAAAAGTGGCTCTTTTTTGAGAGGGATAGTTTTATTTTTTCATTCTTATAAGTAAGTTCAATAGGAATATCTGGTGAAGTTTTTGAGATATTTAAATCATCTTTTATGTATTGAAAGTGACTCATATTCATATCAAGAGCAGCATATTCGTCTTTTAGATTATAAAATCCATTTATCTTAAGCTCAAGCTGATTCTTAATCTTTACATTTAAATCTTTGAAAAGTAATACAGCAGAAAATTTTTCATTTAAAAACACTTCATTTTTTTGTACATCAATAATTATGTCATTAAATGCCCATTGTGTTTTAGGCAGAATATATGATTCCGTATCCTTAGTAAAATGCATGGTCATACGTGTATTTTTACTTTTTAATATAAGATTCTTGTCTTGGGAAATAGGTAAGCTGACTTTCCTTGTGTCAAAATAAACATCTCCAACCACATCTTTTAAGTCGACTTGTCCATGCACCCTTGAACTGAAAATGTCTTTATAATGGATTATGGCTGTGTCAATATTTAAGATACTCTTATGTAAGCGAATAAAAGCATTTTCTATCTTATAGTCTACGCCTTCTATTGATATGCTTGCGTCTTTAATAAAAAAATGTCCAGTGGCATAAGCCTTTCTTGAGTCTAAATTAATAAATATTTTGAGATGAGAATCTGTCTTATTTGTATTTTGACGAGCAGGAAAAGGAATATCATAGACTTTTAAAATATCAATAATATCTTGCTCAATTTTGACCTTAGCATATAAGTCAATATCGAGTAAAACATCTTCATGATTAAAGTCAATATGAACTTGTCCTTTTTGTATCTTGTGCTTATTATAACTGGCCTTATGAGGCTGGACATCTAAAACACCCTTTGTAAAATAGATATCTGCATCTAATCCCTTAACAGGAGAAAGGGACTCATTAAAGGTATAGGCTAGATTCGTTTCTTTTGCATGTATATATAGCGTATCTAAAAGTGTTTGTTCATTCTTATAATTATAAATACCTTTTGCTTCTAGTAATTGATAAGACCCGGCCTTATTATAAGGCACAATCCATTTATATAAATCATAATCAAAATTAAAAAGCTTAACTATAGGGGCCAGGTCTGAAAAAACATTTGAAGAAGCCGTAAAAGAGATCTCATTTTCATTCTCATAGGCATATAAATTAACAGTTGCACATTTAGATAAGGATAATACAAGACTAGCATAAGAATTTTCTTCTTTAAAACTATAAATACTAGAGCCACTAATGTTTACCTTACTTGGCTTATGTATAAAGTGCTGTATTTCTAAAGAGGCATAATCATCATAGGTCTTATAAAAAGTAGAGATATTAAGATCATTACTATTAATAGTGAATTTATTATCTTCAGGATTATGAGAATTCATAGTGTAACGAAAGGTAACATTCAAGTCTTTGATATTGAGTTCATCAATATCTATAGATTCGAAACTTTTACGTGCTATGTTAATAATAGGCGAGAGCTTTGGCAGTGTAAAGACAGAAGTTGTATTATCTGTATCGTTACCTAAGGTAACATCTATGCGTTTAACATGAAAAATAAGTTTTTTATCGAGTTTTATGTATAATTGCTCTACTTTAACATAAGGAAGGCTGAGTTGATTAATACTTAGTCCATAAGACAAAATAGCATATGAGAGAAGAATCATCGAAAGTATAAAAGCGAAAAAACTATACATAATAAATTGTATTTTAGAGATTATTATGTTTAGTATAATGTTTGTCATCTATTACCTTGTTCAACCACTTCATACTAGTAAGGTCTTGCATATACCTTCTGGTTCTATTAGTGCAATTGTAACACACTTGCAAGGTAAAAATATCCCCTTAACCATGATTGATAAGACTTTTTTGAGATTCTTAGGAAATCCCCAGCAGGGATGGATTTATATGGGTTCAAAAAACATGACACATGGGGATTTTTTATATAAATTGACACATGCTAAGGCAGCTATGATAAGTGTGACACTTATACCTGGTGAAACAACTTACGGTTTTTCTCAACAGTTAGCATCAGAGTTAGACTTAGATGCAAAAACCTTATATAAGAATTTTAATAAATATGCTCCATATAAGGAAGGTGCCTTAGTTCCTGATACTTATAAGCTACCTATAGGTATAGAAGAAAAGGGAGTAGCTATTCACCTTCTGCGTTCTTCAGCCTTACGACATAAGGCTTGGTCACAGAAAATATTTGGTACCTACAATAAAAGAAAATGGATGCAATACCTTATTATGGCCTCTGTCATCCAAAAAGAAGCAGCTAATAAACAAGAAATGCCTATCGTTTCTTCTGTCATTTATAATAGGTTAAAGAAGGGTATGAAGTTACAAATGGATGGAACCCTAAATTACGGTAAATATTCTCATGTCAAAGTGATAAGCCAACGAATACGCTCTGATAAAAGTCATTATAATACCTATAAGTATAAGGGCTTACCTCCCTTACCTGTGTGTAATGTGGAACTATCTGCCATCAAAGCAGCTATTTTCCCAGCTAAAACAAAGTACTTATATTTCATGAAGAGTAAAAAGGGAACACATGATTTTTCGCGTTACTATTCTACCCATTTACGCAATATTCGTGCTGCTACAAAATGAAACATTAGCCTTAAAACTTTAGATTATAATTACTATTAGGCTCTTTTGTATTCTTAAAGTGCTATTATTCCCCATATAAAAACTTAAAAATGACCACTTTCTAAGAACATAATAGAAATTATTTCTCAGAAGTGCTCGAAACACAAGGAAAATACATGTCTAAAATCATTTGGTCAGTAATTGACGAAGCACCAGCACTAGCGACTTACTCGCTTTTACCAATCATTAACGCGTTCACTAAGGCTGCAGGTGTTGAAGTTGTTACTTCTGATATCTCTCTTTCAGGTCGTGTTCTAGCTACTTGGGATCTTGCAAAAGACGAATTATCTGAATTAGGTAAGGTTGTTTTACAAGATGATGGTAACATTATCAAACTTCCAAACATTTCTGCATCTGTAGGTCAACTTAAAGATTGTATCGCAGAACTTCAAGGTCAAGGTTTTGATATTCCTGCTTACCCTGAAAACCCAGCTAATGACGCTGAAAAAGAAATTGCAGCTAAGTATTCTACTTGTTTAGGTTCAGCTGTTAATCCAGTTCTACGTGAAGGTAACTCAGACAGACGTGCAGCAGTAGCTGTTAAGAAGTTTGCTCAGAAGAACCCACATAAGCTTCGTGCTTTCCCAGAAAACCCTAAGGCATATGTAGCACATATGGAAGGTAATGGAGACTTTTACGGTAACGAGAAATCAGTTACAGTTGCAAAAGCTCAATCAGTTGTTATCGCGCTTAATGGTAAAGAACTTACTACTATTGACGCTATTGATGGAGAAATCCTTGATGGTACATATATGTCAATTGCTGCACTTAATACTTTTTATGCAAAAACAATTGAAGATGCTAAGAAAAATAATGTTTTATGGTCTTTACACCTTAAAGCAACAATGATGAAAATCTCTGATCCAATTATGTTTGGTCATGGTTTCACTATCTTCTTTAAAGATGTATTCGCTAAATATGCTGATACTTTTGCAGAACTTAAAATTCAACCAAACCAAGGTATGTCTGACTTAGAAAACAAAATTTCTGGTCACGCAAAAGAAGCTGAGATTAAAGCAGCTTTCCTTGCAGTAGTTGAAGGTGATTCTCCAGCAATCGCAATGGTTGATTCTGACAAAGGAACAACTAACTTCAATGCATCCAATGATGTAATTATTGATGCTTCAATGCCAGTTGTTGTACGTGAAGGTGGTAAGCAATGGGATAGAACAGGCGCTGCAGTAGAATGTGTTGCTGTTGTTCCTGACTCTACTTACGCAATGTTCCACCAAGAAATGGTAGCTGACTGTGTTAAAAACGGTCAGTACGATGTTACAAAAATGGGAACAATGCAAAACATTGGTCTTATGGCTCAAAAAGCAGAAGAGTATGGTTCTCACCCTACAACTTTTGAACTTGCTGAAGCTGGTACAGTTACAGTAACTGGTTCAATTGACGGTGAAATGATGTCTTTCGAATGTGAAGCTGGTGATATCTGGAGAATGTCTCGTACTAAAGATATTCCAATCAAAGACTGGGTACGTTTAACAGTTGAGAGAACTCAACTTGAAAAAGTTCCAGCTATTTTCTGGTTAGATGACAAACGTGCTCATGATGTTCAAATTAAAATCAAAGTAGATGCTTTCCTTGCAGAGTTTGATACTACTGGTTTAGACATTCAATTCATGAATGTTACTGACGCAACTCGTTTCACAAACAAGCGTGTTCGTGAAGGTAAGATTACAATCGCTGTTACTGGTAACGTTTTACGTGATCACTTAACTGATATGTACCCGATTTTAGAGCTTGGAACATCTGCTAAGATGCTTTCAATCGTTCCATTATTAGCTGGTGGTGGTCTATATGAGACTGGTGCTGGTGGATCTGCTCCTAAGCACGTTGATCAGTTCCTTAAAGAAGGTCACCTTCGTTGGGATTCATTAGGAGAGATTTTAGCTCTTGCTGAATCACTTCGTTTCTTAGGAAACAAGCACTCTGATGCAAAACTAACGGCACTTACTGCTGGTTTAGATACTGCTAATGCTGCTTACCTAGACAACAACAAAGAGCCAGGACGTAAAGTTGGTCAACCAGACAACAAAGCTTCTCACTTCTTCGTAGCTCAGTACTGGGCTAAGGCACTTGCTGAAGGCGATAACACTGAATTAGCTGCTAAGTTTGCTCCAATTGCAAAAGAATTAGTAGAAAAAGAAGACACTATTATTGCTGAGCTTCTTGCTGTTGAAGGTAAGCCTCAAGATATCGGTGGTTACTTCCGTCCAGATAACGCAAAAGCTGAAGCAGCAATGCGTCCTTCTGCAACACTTAACGCTATTATCGACGCTATATAGCGCCTGATTTCCAGAGGAAGTAATTCTTCGAGCTGCGTTCAACTTGGCATTAGGCCTGCGATCAAGAGAACTGTTCTTTTTAGCACGGTGAAATGTACGTGAGCTTTCCGTTGAGGAAAACCAAGTTTTAACGTTAGATGAAGGGGATTTTACCCTTTGTCTATCAAAATAGAAAATGACTTTTTTAAAAGCCTTGTGTTCTCATTAAAAGCAATTAAAGTGCTTCTAACTCTTCATAGAGTATACTTCGTTTTTTAAAACAATTATTCACGATACTTTATTAAAAGTTTTCCACTGGAAGAACTATAATAAATAAAAAATATTTATGTTGATTTTAAAATGAAACCTTCGAGTTTAATTTTAAAGACAATTGTGTTTTTAATTCGTCGTCACTTGAAGTATGCTTATTGTTGTCTGCTCGCAGATAGTTGCTAAGTGTATCAAGCTGATGAACTACTACATTAGGAATTTATATGAATCACGGAAAAAAAGTTGGAATTGTTGGGGCTGGAAATGTTGGATCAACAGTAGCTTACTCACTTGCAATGCACGGATCTTGTCATGAAATCGTTTTAAGAGACAATAAGGTTGATATTGCAAGAGGTAAGGCACTAGATATGTCTCAGGCCGCTTCTGCTATTCGTTCTCACACTATTGTAACTGTTGCTGAAGAGATGAAAGACCTTACTGATTGTGATGTTGTTGTTGTAACTGCAGGGTCTCCACGTCTTCCAGGTATGAGCCGTGATGACCTTTTAATGATTAACGCAAAAATTACTAAAGAAGTGCTTAGAGATATTAAGAAGTATTCCCCAGATGCTATTGTAATTATGGTTTCTAACCCACTTGACGCAATGACTTATGTTGCGATTAAAGAGTCTGGTTTTGATAGAAGCCGTGTTATCGGTATGGCTGGTATCCTTGACTCATCAAGAATGGCATCATTTATCCAAGAAAAACTAGGATACGGTGGTGGTCAAATTAGAGCATCTGTTATGGGTGGTCATGGTGATGATATGGTTCCTCTTCCTCGTTACTCAACAGTAGCAGGTGTTCCTCTTACAGACGTTCTTACTCACGCTGAGATTGATGAAATCGTTCAAAGAACTCGTGGTGGTGGAGCTGAGATTGTTGCTCACCTTAAAACGGGTTCTGCTTATTATGCTCCAGGTAAGTCTACTGCAATTATGGTTGAAGCTATTCTTAAAGACACTAAGCAAATTCATCCTTGTGCGGTTCTTCTTGAAGGTGAATATGGTTACCACGATGTTGTTTCTGGTGTTCCAATTATGATTGGTGCAAATGGTTGTGAGAAGATTCTTGAAGTAACTTTAAATGATGTTGAAAAGAAGATGTTCAAAAAGTCAGTTGATTCAGTTCAAACTTTAATTGACACACTTAATGAAAATAAGTTTTTCGACGACTAAAAACTAAATATACCGCTTTATAAATCGTACTATTACGATGAGCATTACGCTGAGTAAAACTCAGCGTTAGCAATATGCCAAAGAAAAGTGACTTGATGTCACATTTGTTTGGATAACGTTCAAATGAGGAATTTCATTCCTTTCCGTATGAAATACAACTAAACCAAGGAGATTTACATGGCAAACACTAGAACAGAAAAAGATACAATGGGCGAAATTCAGGTTCCTGAAAACGTTTATTGGGCTGCACAAACACAGCGTTCAATTCAAAACTTCGCAATTGGTGAAGAAACTATGCCTTATGAAATTACAAGAGGGTTTTCTTTTCTTAAGAAGGCAGTTGCTCTTGTTAACAAAGACCTTGGTAAGCTAGACGGTAAGATTGCAGATGCAATCGCTGCTGCTGCGGATGATATGCTTGCAGGAAAACTAGATGGAAATTATCCTCTTGTTGTATGGCAAACAGGTTCAGGTACTCAGTCTAACATGAACAATAATGAAGTTCTTGCTAACCGTGCTACTGAAATCCTTGGTGGTGATTTTAAAACTGAAAAGCTTGTTCACCCAAATGATCATGTAAACAAATCTCAATCTTCAAATGACACTTACCCAACCGCACTTCATGTTGCAGCGGTAATTGCAGTTGAAACAAAACTTCTACCCGCTATCAAAAAACTACGTACAACTTTAGCTAACAAGTCAGCTAAGTTTGAATCAGTAGTTAAAATCGGTAGAACACACTTACAAGACGCAACACCTATTACACTTGGTCAAGAGATTAGTGGTTGGGTTGAAATGTTAGACAAGTGTGAAAAGATGGCAGTACAATCTTTAGAGCCAGTAAGAGAACTTGCTATTGGTGGAACTGCTGTTGGTACAGGTCTTAACGCTCACCCAGAACTTGGTGAAAGAGTTGCTAAGAAATTGTCAGAACTTACTGGGCATGATTTTATTACTGCTCCAAATAAGTTTCATGCACTAACATCACATGACGCACTTGTTTATTCTCATGGTGCGCTAAAAGCACTAGCTGCAGATATGATGAAAATTGCTAATGATGTTAGATGGTTGGCTTCTGGTCCACGTTGTGGTCTTGGAGAGATTGAGATTCCTGCAAATGAGCCAGGTTCTTCAATCATGCCAGGTAAGGTTAATCCTACTCAAGCAGAAGCTGTAACTATGGTTACATGTCAAGTTATGGGTAATGATGTTGCTATTTCTATGGGCGCGAGTCAAGGTAACTTTGAACTTAACGTTTTCAAGCCAGTAATTGCGCTTAATTACTTACAGTCAGTTCGTTTATTAGCAGACTCTATTTCTTCTTTTAACGACCATTGTGCTGAAGGTATCGAGCCTGTTACAGATAAAATTGATACATTCTTACATGGATCTCTTATGCTTGTAACTGCTCTTAACCCTTATGTAGGTTATGATAATGCAGCTAAGATAGCGAAAACAGCTCATGCAAACAAATCAACTTTAAGAGAAACAGCTATTGAGCTTGGTCTTTTAACAGGTGAAGAGTTTGACAAGTATGTTGTTCCCGAAGATATGATCGCGCCTAAAGCGTAGTATCTAGTTTTAAACAAGAAAACCATTTGGTTTTCTAGAGATACTGACTACTTCAGTATCTCCGCCAAGGATCCTACGGATTGTCGTAAGTGCGGAACTTATTTCAACTCTTTTGAGTTAGATAACAAATGTAGTATTACTTTACAAGGAAATTATAGATGAATATTCATGAATATCAAGCGAAACAAGTTTTTGCTAAGTATGGCGTACCAACACCAAAAGGTATTATGGTTGAGAGCGTAGATGCTGCTGTTGAAGCTGCAAAAGAACTTGGTGGTCCAGTATGGGTTGTTAAGGCTCAGATTCACGCAGGTGGTCGTGGTCTTGGTGGTGGTGTTAAACTAGCTAAGTCTTTAGACGAAGTAAAAGAACTTTCAGAAGAAATTCTTGGAATGACTCTTGTTACTCACCAAACAGACGCAGCAGGTAAGCTTGTTCAAAAGCTTTACATCGAAGATGGCGCTGATATTCAGGATGAGTTTTATCTTTCTGTTGTTCTTGATAGAAAACTAGAAATGCCTTTAATTATGGCTTCTACTGAGGGTGGTATGAACATCGAAGATGTTGCTGAAAACACTCCAGAAAAAATTATTACTATCCCTGTTGACCCTGCTGTTGGTTTCCAAGGTTTCCATGGTAGAGAATTAGCATTTGGTCTTGGTATTTCTGATAAAGCTGAGCAAAAGAAAATTATTTCATTTGCACAAAAGCTTTTCAAACTATACATGGAAAATGATGCTGAGATGATTGAAATCAATCCTCTTGTTCGTACTGGTTCTGGTGACTTTTTAGCACTAGACGGTAAGATGGGGTTTGATAACTCTGCTCTTGGACGTCAACCAGAAATTATGGCTATGAGAGATTTAACTGAAGAAGATGCTGATGAAGTTGAAGCAGCTAAATACGGTCTTTCTTATGTAGCTCTTGATGGTGAAATCGGTTGTATGGTAAATGGTGCTGGTCTTGCTATGGGTACTATGGATACAATTAACCACATGGGTGGAACTCCTGCTAACTTCCTTGACGTGGGTGGTAGCGCAAATGCTGAGACTGTTGCAAAAGGTTTTGAGATTATTCTTAAAAACCCAAATGTAAAAGCAATCTTCGTAAATATCTTTGGTGGAATCGTTCGTTGTGATCGTATCGCTAACGGTATTCTTGAAGCAACTAAACTTACAGATGTTAATGTGCCAATTATCGTTCGTCTTGATGGAACAAATGCTCCAGAAGCATCGGAAATTCTTAAAAATGCAAATATTGCTAACTTAATTGTTGGTGATGATTTAGGTGACGGTGCTGCTAAGGCAGTTGCTGCAGCGAAAGGAAACTAGTAGATGTCAATTTTAATTAACAAAGATACAAAAGTAATCGTTCAAGGTTTTACAGGTAAAGAGGGTTCTTTTCACGCTGAGCAATGTGCAGCTTATGGAACTAAAATCGTTGGTGGTGTTACACCAAACAAGGGTGGTCAAACTCACCTTGGTCAACCTGTTTTTAATACAGTAAAAGAAGCGGTTAACACTACTGGCGCTACTGTTTCTATGATCTTCGTTCCACCTGCATTTGTTGGTGACGCTGTAATGGAAGCTGCTGAAGCTGGTATTGAACTTGCAGTAATCATTACTGAAGGTGCTCCAGTTAAAGACATGCAAATGGCTAAAGCTCACGCTACTAAGCACGGTATGAAAACACTTGGGCCAAACTGTCCAGGTATCATTACTGCTGAAGAATGTAAAATTGGAATCATGCCAGGTATGATCTTTAAGAAGGGTACTGTTGGTCTTATCTCTAAGTCTGGTACTCTTACTTATGAAGGTGCTAACCAAGTATGTAAAGAAGGTTTTGGTATTTCTACTGCTGTTGGTATTGGTGGAGATCCAATTATTGGTCTTTCTTACCTTCAACTTCTTCCAATGTTTGAAGCAGATCCAGATACTGAATGTATCGTTATGATCGGTGAAATTGGTGGAGATCTTGAAATTCAAGCTGCTAAGTATATTAAAGAACATATCACTAAGCCTGTTGTTGCATTTATCGCTGGTCAAACTGCGCCTAAAGGTAAAACAATGGGTCACGCTGGAGCAATCGTTTCTGGTTCTGCTGGTACAGCTGCTGAAAAGATGGCTGCTCTTGAAGCTGCAGGTGCAACAGTTGTTGTTTCTCCAGCTGAAATTGGTAAAGCAGTTACTAAGGCAATGGCTAAATAGTCATGCTAAAAACACTAGAAGTACAAAACCTTAGCTGTGGCGCTTGTGCGGAAACAATTCGTACCGCACTTGAGATAGCAGGGTTCATAGAAGTTAATGTTAATCTTCGTAAAGAACCACATGTGGTAACTGCAGAGATTAAAGATGATGAACATTTAGAGCTTTTGAAAAAAGTTCTAAGAGAACATGGTTATCCTCTGATTGATGATGAAGTTGATCTTCCTGATCATTCAAATCTTAACTTCTCATAAACACCCTTAGAAGTAATACTCCTAGAGTTTACTTCTAACTCTTTTACCCCCTTCCTTTTTTCCTTTATTTACTTCAGTTAAAAAAATCACTATATTTAGTTATAATTGCCCTATAAATAAAAATTAATGTTTTGGGATATTAAATGACACAAGATCATATTATAAATTTTCTTTCTACAAACAAAGCATTTATTCAAAAAAAATTTAATGTAAAAAAAATAGGTTTATTTGGCTCATATGCTTCAAACAAGCAAACCCTAAACAGTGATATTGATATTCTTGTAGATATGCCTTCTAGTTTTGATAACTTTTATGGATTAAAAGAGTACTTAGAAAATAATTTAGAAAAAACTATTGATCTCGGTTTAGAAAAAAAGCTACGTAATCTCATTAAACAAAGTGTTAAAAACGAAGTAATTTATGTCTAGAGATCAATCTCTATATATAATAGATATTTTTATTGCCTTCAACAAAATCCAAAGATACACAGCTAGTTTCAAAAATCCATCAGACTTTTTACATAGTGAACTCGAATGGGACGCTACGATTAGAGAACTTGAAATTATTGGTGAAGCTTGTAATAGCCTTTTAAAACTCGAAACAATAGATGAAAAATACCGAAGAATTGTTGATTTTAGAAATCAAATTATTCATGGTTACTTTGGAATAGATGAAGAAATTGTTTGGGATGTTATTACAAATAAATTAGAACCTTTCTCAGATGATTTAAAAAAAGTATCTTATGATAAAAATATTGACCTAGAAAATGCAATAGTTTCTGCAATGATAGAAAATGAGAAAAATCAAAAAGTCTCTAATTTTTTAAGGCTTTTGAAAAAAGAGCTTGTTGATTAGTTTTATTTCTCTTATTCATTTCCGTATTTACTTTCTTAATCATCTGAACTATTCTGTAGTATCTTAAAACTAACATTAATGTGCTGACACCTTTCTTCATTTTCAAGCCTTACTTTTGAACCTTCTTCTTTCTTTGCATTTTTTATTGAACATTTACAAAGATTATCTTATACTTTCACATGGTAGAGCAACGGCAGCTTTTATTCACTTGAATAAAAGAGGAAAGTCCGGGCTGCAGTGAGACAGGGTTCCATCTAACTGATGGCCATGGTAACATGAGGGATAGTGCAACAGAAAATGTACCGCCTAGTTCAAGACTTAAAAGCTTTTTTAAATCTTTTAAGCCTTGTAGTCTAGGTAAGGGTGAAAAGGTGGGGTAAGAGCCCACCAGTGCTTTCAGTAATGCTAGCAGCTTGAAAACCCAACCCGCAGCAAGAAGTATATGGTTACAGTCTCACAATGTAATGCTTCGCTAGAGGTTTATAGTAATATAAACAGTAGATGAATTGCCGTTTAAAAACAGAACTCGGCTTATTGTTCTGCCATACTTCTCCACTTCTTATTTTTATTCTTCTCTTTTATTTACGTATTTATTTTATTAATCATCTGAATAGTTGGAAAATTTCTTAATAACTTAGATTAAAGATAGTACAACGTAGAGATTCAACCATTAGGGTGAAAATACATAAAAATACATAAAAATGCATAAAAATACACTATACTAGGAAAGATAATAATTTAACACTTGTATATAAAAAGGACACTATATGTTTAAATATGGAAATGATGTTAACGGCTTTAAAGAAAGAGTAGTTAACGAGAGAGAAGCAAGAGCTGCGGCAGGTATACTTTTTACCTTAGGATTAATTACAGTTATGAACTCAGTTATGATGGGAAATGGTATTTTATCAAGAATATATTTAGCATTTTTCATGTTTGACTTTTTCTTTAGAATTACAATTCCAAACTACTCACCGAGTTTACTTCTAGGAAGATTTTTTGTCAGAAACCAAAAACCTGAGTATGTATCTGCAAATCAAAAAAGATTTGCATGGTCTATTGGCTTTGTTCTTTCAGTACCTATGTTTTATTATCTAAGTTGGCATTGGGAACCTGACACCTATAAAGTCCTTGTTTGTATCTTTTGTCTTGTTCTTTTGTTTATGGAAGCTACTCTTTCGTTTTGTTTAGGATGTTGGGTATATAAAAATATTTTGCGTATTAATACAGAAAACTGTCCCGGTGGTGCTTGTGAACTTCAGTTTAAAGAAAAGGTTCAAACATTTAATACTACCCAAAAAGTCATTACTGTTTTAACAGGCGCACTCATTATTTACATGTCGTATTTTTACTTCTACAAGATAGAAAACAAAACATACTTTGGTGAGGGTTTAGGTGAGTTACTTATGACAGAAAAGCAAATCGAAGCAAGAGATGAAAGAGAATTTCAATTATTACAAGACAAAGAATTCGGAGATGATACATTTTAGTTCTATGAGATAAGATATAAGAATAAAGTGCTCTGTCCCCTTTATCCTCTAAGTGCCTGAGCTATCCCTAATATGTTTGTTTCTATGTTTTCTAAACTAAGGGTAGGTAATGACTATTAGCTTTTAAGATAAGAATTTAGTAATAGTAGACATCCCTTTACTATTGTATTTGATATAATACACATCAAAAATCAAGTTAGAAAGTTAAAATAGTGGAAAATGAATTTGTAGAGTTTAAAGTTGGGCAGAGATGGAAAAATAGTATGGGCAATACTATTAGGATTAAAGATATACTTAAAGATGCAGAATACCCGCTGGTATGCGTTAATATGGATACAGGTAGAAAGTGTTGTTATGATGAGGATGGTTATGCAGTAGCAGGTTATCCTACTGATAATGATTTAGTGGAATATATTTCTTATGGATATGATAAATACTAAAGAGCACATTGAAGTAAGAAAAAGTATTGGGAAGATAGACAAAGTGACCATAAGGTTGTACAAGTGCCTATTAGTTAGTGCCACACTTTTATTGTGTAGATAGTTTAAAACTAATATTGATATCCTGACCCCTTCGCTTTCTGGATTACCAAAAAAGATGACAAATCATCTTTTTAATGATACTATGCAACAATTATTTATTAAAAAGGTTAGCAGATGAACAAAGAATTACTTTTAAGTAGAATCCAAACTCCAGATGGTACTTTTATCTGTTCGAGAAGTTTTAACGATTTAGCTGAGTATACTGATAAAAATGGCCAACACTATGGTCTAGAGGGTGGCTTAGCATATCAAAAAGTTCAATATGATAAAAATGACTATAGAGATGCATCAATATATACTACGGATGACTTTAGTCTTATTCGTGAAAATATTGTTTGGGACAGTTATGGAATTGATGGCGATGAAGAGATGCAACAAATCAAGATAAAAGATCTTGAGCTTGATCACATTGAGAATATACTTATACTTCCCTCTTTATCTAGGACTTATGAAGAGATACTTTTATCTGAAATCGAATTTAGGAAAGGGCTTTAAGTATTTCTATCTCTTTTGCATCTTCAAGAAATTGGGGTCAGGTAAACCGTATCCGGTATAGGGTTTACCTGACCCCTTAGCTTAACTATATTTAATATATATTATTTTATTAAATTATAAGTGAGATGATTGTAATATCTTTTTAGGTCGAAAATAGGTGATTGATTTACACTTTTAGGAAACTCGGGTT
>DTVI01000437.1 GCA_012963655.1 Sulfurimonas sp. | reverse complement strand
TGTGTAACTTGGGGCGTTTGATACGCCCTTCTGCTGTTCACCCGTAACCACATTGAATTTACTAACACCATGATATTTGTCGGAAGATTTCTCTGCCGGAACGTAGCCATGCCCTTTTTTAGTAACTGTATGGATAAGATACGGGCCATCCGATTTATCGTCTCGTACATTCCTAAGAATTGGAAGCAAATGATCCATATTATGTCCGTCAACCGGCCCAATATAATAAAAACCTAATTCTTCAAACAGCGTTCCGCCAACCACCATACCGCGACTATACTCATCCACGCGCTTTGCAACAGTTTTCATGCCTCTAGGAAATTTCTTTAACATCGCCTTAAAGATATGACGGATCGAACGATAAGTTTTTCCCGAAATAAGTTTGGAAAGATAAGCACTCATGGCTCCAACAGGTGGAGCAATTGACATGTCATTATCATTTAAAACAACTATTAATTTTTCGCTCATTGCGCCCGCGTTGTTCATCGCCTCATAAGCCATTCCAGCACTCATGGCACCATCACCGATTACGCAAACGACATGGTTATTCTTTTTTTGAAGATCTCTTGCCACAGCCATACCAAGGCCAGCAGACACGGATGTTGAGCTGTGAGCTGCACCGAAAGGATCGTACTCACTTTCTGATCTTTTGGTAAATCCATATAGGCCTCCGGGTTGACGTAATGTGCGAATTCGGTCTCTGCGGCCAGTTAAAATTTTATGTGGATATGACTGATGTCCGACATCCCAAACTAAACGGTCTCTGGGTGTATCAAAAACGTGATGTAAAGCAACAGTCAATTCTACCACTCCCAGTCCAGCACCTAAATGACCTCCGGTTACCGAGACGGCGTCAATGACTTCTAAACGCAATTCATCAGCCAACTGCTTTAAATCAGCATCACTCATACCACGTAAATCTGACGGAAATTTTACTTTATCGAGAAGTGGTGTTTTGACTACCATTGTACGATTCCCACATATTGGTTAAAACCTTCCAGACGCTTTATATATACACCTAGTTTTGCCTTTCCACCACAAAATGTGCAATTTTTTTCAGCCAATCCGCTTTATTTCCA
>DTVI01000436.1 GCA_012963655.1 Sulfurimonas sp. | reverse complement strand
ACTATAACTTTATAAAATGGTGTAATCCTTTTATCGTCAACAATAACTATTATCAAATTTTTTGATGATTTAATATATGCTAATTTTGAATCTTCCAATTTGTCAATATACATTGGTGAATATTCATCTTTTTGCTCACCAAAATCTTTTACTCCTAGCAAGCCTCCTTTCATAGAACAACCTGTTACCCCAACTACTATAAAAATTGATAATAAACCTAAAATAAATTTCTTCATGAAATTTCTCCTTTTAATTTTTAGACTAGAAACTAGCCATATCAAAAAGTATATTTATCTATACACTTTAATATAACAATTTAATATCTAAACGTTATATCCAACTACGTACTTAATATACCGATATCGCAACATAAAATTTGTATGCTTTAGCACTAGAAATATTGCTTATTTAGATGTTTTTGAAGTTATATAGGGAAAGGGCCTAGATCTTTAACTCTAGATAGTGTTTGTTTTAGTCTGAAATGTTCGATATTTGAACACTTCGTTCTAATATCGGCTTTTATTTTCGATATCTCACATTATGTTTAGGCATTAGTGAGGGAATATATCGAAAATAATTTCTTAGTTAGATAAAGGGTCTAGTTATTTACCCATCTTTTTTAAGTAGTCTTTGTAACCTAGTTCATTAAGATTTTCAACTTTTACTTCTACTTCTGTTTTGATTTTTGTTTTGTAGCTTGCAATCTTTTTTCTAAGATCTGCGTCAGATGAACCTATGATTTGTGCGGCTAAGATACCCGCATTTTTTGCTCCGTTTATCGCAACACTTGCTACAGGAACGCCACCTGGCATTTGAACGATAGACAGTAGTGAGTCCATGCCATCTAAAGACGAAGATCTAACAGGAACACCGATAACAGGTAAAACTGTCATAGATGCAACCATACCTGGTAAATGCGCTGCGCCACCTGCTCCAGCAATAATAACCTTTAAACCTCGTTCTTCTGCGCTTTTAGCGTATTCAACAAGTCTTTCAGGTGTTCGGTGAGCAGAAACTATATCTACCTCATAATCAACACCAAATTCTTCACACATCTCAACTGCCGCACGCATAACAGG
>DTVI01000435.1 GCA_012963655.1 Sulfurimonas sp. | reverse complement strand
AGGGATTATGTCTAAAAAAAGTTTTAGCTACCTTAAAAAGTACAAAGGGGTGGGAATTAGACAACTTTGAGGGAATGACAAGGCTTCATGATAATATATATTTAATGATATCTGATGATAATACTAATTTTTTACAAAAATGCTTACTTGTACTTTTTGAAGTGGAATAGGTATAATGTCAAGATGAATCAAGAATTATATTTTTTACGCTCAACTGAGCAATATTTAGCAAAAGAGTTACTTTTATATGCTGTGCATTTAGATGAGAAAGAAACAAACTTAGATGGCTACCCTGGTTTAGAACAATATCAACAACACTTTGGATCATATAATGGTGATATAGGTGTATATATTTTAGCTGATGGAAAAGTGGCGGGGGGAGCATGGGCTAGGATACTAGCAAATGGAATAGGACATGTAAATCATGATACACCTGAACTTGTACTTGCTGTAAAGCCTGAGTTTAAAAGAAAGGGTATTGGACATGCCCTAATGCAACAACTTTTTATAGAAATTGCTAAGGTCTTTCCTCAAGTATCTGTGTCTGTCAGAGACATGAAACCAGTCATCTCATTTTACGAAAAACTTGGGTTTACAAGAGTAAATGATTCTGAGCATACTAATGCAGCCGGGATTAGTTCTTTTATAATGTTGAAAATCTTTGAAAAAACAGAAAAAGAAAAAGAAGTAAAACACCTTGAGGAAGAATGTTTTAGAAAGTCTTTTACACCAAGTAACTAAAAAAAAGAATGTAAAAAAACCTCAAACCCTCTCTTCTTTGGTTCAAAAGTTTCTTGAACTAAGCCTCCAAATTCAGGGGATAAGGTGTCTCCATGTATATAATAATCTGAAACACCTGACTCATGTGAAATACAGATATGATACATTGTTGTCCCTTGAAGACACTTCTTACATTTGCCTTTTTTCATAAAACTTAAAAAGTCGTGTATATTTACCTTGCTTAATTCGGCACTTTTATTACTGTTTAAATGTTTTATAGTGATTGCTCGTATATCTGTAAGTGAAGTAGGAAAAGGCACTATTTCTTTTTTCCATGTATCCCTTGAAAAAGGAAAGATATCAGGTATTCGCATTCAATATCCTTGTTGTGTTTATCTTAAATATACTAACATAAAAAAGCAAGCATAAGAGAATAAATATTAAATAAAGTGTTAAATAGTTCCCTGAAATCATTTTTATTACTAAATTTAAGAACAGTAGAATTAGGAACTAATACTAGATGTGAACTTGTGGATGGCTAATGTTTTATTTTCATAATGATATTCATCATGACTTCTATAAGATATCTGAGGGGATGGATAAGCTAGGAAAAAGTGGCCAATTAAAAACAACATTGTTTACAAAATTGGGCTAAAAGTGAATAGCTAACCAGATAGTAGGGGAGGCAGTATAAACTACCTTATGTTTTTGCCTCTTTGGTATGTGTAGATGTTCCCCTTTTTTAAGATGAAGTTCTTTTCCATCTTCAAAGCGTACTATTCCTTCTCCTTCAATTAAAACCACCCACTCATCCCTATCTTGCTCATACCATTTATCTGAAACCTGTCCATGAGAGGTGATTTTTTGTATTTGTATATTAGTTTTTTCTAAAAGAATATCGAACTGTTCACTGTTTAAATCATTTGTATTAGGGGTAAAAATATTTTGCATGATTTAGTTCCTTTGAAACGTTATGAAATAGATTATATCAATAAATATATGCTATCATACAAGTAGTTAATACAATAGGGACAATAATGTTGCAAGAAAAGAAAAGTTTTTTTGAGATAATTTTAAATATTGGTGCTTGTAATGATGACAGCGAAGCCCTGAGATTAAAAAAATCATCCTTAATTATCGTTCCCTTGATTATTGGTCCAGCTGCCTTTATCTGGGGAATACTTTATGTCTTTTTGGATCAATATCTTTCCGCATCTATCCCCTTATCTCTATTCTTAATTTATGGCATCTTCATACCAGTAAAGATATAAAACCTTTTTATAATATTCAGATGGTATTAGTGCTTCTTTTACCTTTTTTATTAATGTGGTCCTTGGGTGGTTTTGCCTTAGGTAGTTTCGTTTTTATTTGGGCTTTCTTTTCTCCAATTGCCGCTTTGATTTATGAAGAAAAGGGAAAAATGCTTTATTGGTTTTATTCTTTTTTATTATTGGTTGTAGTGTCTACGATTGTTGACCAGATATTAGTTGAAGGCCATACGAATCATATGCCTCAAGTAGCGATGGAACTTTTTTACTTTCTTAATATATCTGCGGGACTTTCAGGTGTGTTTTTATTAATTAAATATTTTATAAATTCTAGAGAAAAAAATGCCAATGCACGTCTTGAAAAAGAGCATAATGCGCTTCTCTCAAAATCAAAAGAATTAGAAAGTGCTAATGCTAAATTAGGTTATTATGCTAATCATGATATATTAACAGGCTTATCAAATAGATACTTTTTATACAATAACTTAGAAGAAATACTTCACATTGCAAAAGAAAATGATTCAAGTGTAGCCATTTTGTTTATTGACCTTGATGGCTTTAAAGAGATAAATAATAAGTTCGGTCATTCTATAGGAGATAAGCTATTGACTAAGGTTGCTAATAATCTTCAAGAATTTATGGGAGATAACAATTTTATTGCTCGTGTGGGAGGGGATGAATTTATTTTAGTAGTTAAAAAATTTCACAAACTATCTGAAGTAGCGACGATAGCAGAAAATGTGATTGAAACTGTTAATCAACAATACCAATTTTTACCTTCAGGTACAGAGATTGGATCGAGTGTTGGAATCAGTCTTTTTCCTAAACATTCAAATGATATAGATGAACTAATAGACTTTGCGGATAAGGCAATGTATGAGGTGAAAAAAGATATTAAAAACTCATTTTTATTTTATGAAGGTTCGTGGGAACCAATGTACCTTATTTAAGTAAAAAGATATCTCTTAGCTGAAAACTTAGTTACCTTATAAGTTTTTGACATTACGGTTTGATGTTATTTCTCAAGTCCTAATGTACGCTTCATCCTATGTGAAAGAAGAAGTGTCTTAACCCTTGCATCATTTACGACTTCCGCGGTTCGTGAAGGAGTCATATGTAGTCGTCTAGTCCCTATATTACTATGTTCAGCAATAGCATGATGTACAATTAAAATATCAGCGTCTTTAGATAGCTTTGTTAATGCTTCTGACTGAGTCGAAGTGCCTCCTGAAAAGACGATGACCTTATCCTTTAGCTCAATTCTATACGCTACTGCAGGAACAATACCATGATTAACTTGTACAGCTTTTATATGCATACCAAAAAAGTCAAAACTTCTAACTTTTTTTATTTCATAAATTTTTAAAGAAAATGAGTCACTATGAGAGGTCAAAATATCTATAAGCTCCTTTATCTCCAAATTGAAGGTTAATATACTGATGAAATCCTGGAAAGTATTTATTTCCCTTAGGTCCTATCCTATTTAGTTTACATCCTCTATTTGAAAAGTAACCGGCTTTCATAAGCGCAGGTAATTCGACAACATGGTCTATATGTAGATGAGTAAGTAAAACAACCTGAAGACCTTCAATTTTCGCCTTAGCCTAGCCAAAACGTAAAAAGGCACCGCCTCCAAAGTCCACTAAAATAAGGGCTCTGCCATCTTTTTAACGAGATAAGAAGCAGAAGCAGAAGCATAAATGTAAAATGGCAAAATAAAGAGTAATAATAATTTCATTTATTTCCTTTAGACTAATTATAGGAGTAAGCTTGAGCAATGGTATAACTACTTTCTAGGGTTCTCCTTAATTGGAATTAACTATTAATATTAAGGCATAGAATATTTATTATTTAGTATTATTAAATATTATCTTAAATGATGGAGAAGAAAATGAAAAATAAAATTGTTTTATCGATGGGAATAATTTCACTTCTAAGTATAGGGGCCCAGGGGCAGTCTTTTGAAGCTGTAGGTTGTAAGGCTGCTTCAATGGGGGGAGCAGGTGTGGCTAGTTCACGAAACGCTATGGCTTCTTATTATAATCCAGCACTGTTAGCTAAGCCTGACAGTGCTGTTGAATTGGCACTAGGTTTTGGTGTGGGGATTGTTGATCAAGGCGCTTTTGAAAGTGCTAATGACTTGGCGGATGCAGATTTCAGTGAGGTTATTGACAAAGGGGTAGCAAATGTTACTTCTTTAACTCAAAGTGATGTTGATTCTTTAAGTAAGAGTCGGGATATTATTTTAGATATGAATAATAAAGCTGCCTTGGTTTCTGTTGACGCATTTTTAAGTGTTCAAGTGGATAGCTTTTCCCTTGGGGTTATGAGTTTAACAGAAGCAGGTGTTTATGGTAAAGTTTCTCAAGACCACGATAAGCTTATTTTTGAAGATAGCGGTCAATATTTTGATGTTGAGAGTGCT
This sequence comes from Sulfurimonas sp., assembly GCA_012963655.1. Taxonomy (GTDB): domain Bacteria; phylum Campylobacterota; class Campylobacteria; order Campylobacterales; family Sulfurimonadaceae. The sequence continues at coordinate 80 of DTVI01000435.1, read as the reverse complement.
ACTCCTGCTGTAGATGTTGGTCAAGTAACGTACGAAGCAAGCTCTTTAGAATACGCGGTAAATAACAATCTTACTTATTT
>DTVI01000434.1 GCA_012963655.1 Sulfurimonas sp. | reverse complement strand
CATCGTCAATGGCCAAAAAATCTGGACATCTCGAGCTGGTCATAGTGATCTGATGATTTTGCTGGCACGCACATCACCACGGGAAGATTCATCAAAGCCTACTCAGGGATTATCTGTTTTTATGGTAGATCTTCGTGAAGAAGTTGGGAAATCAATCACCATCACGCCGATCGAAACCATGATTAATCATTCAACTAACAATGTGTTTTTTGATGATCTTAGAATTCCTGCAAAAACCCTTATCGGAAAGATTGGTGAAGGTTTTAAGTACATTATGGATGGCATGAATGCCGAACGAATTCTAATCGGCGCGGAGTGCATCGGTGATGCGAGATTCCTAATACAGAAAGCCTCGGAGTACGCCTGCGAACGAGAAGTATTTGGACGGCCCATTGGGCAAAACCAAGGCATTCAATTCCCGATTGCAGAAGTGCATGTACAAACCGAGGCCGCTGCCCTAATGGTAGAAAAAGCCGCAACTTCTTTCGATGAATTGCGCACCTGCGGTACAGAGGCAAATATGGCCAAACTACTTGCAGCAGATGCTTCATGGAAAGCCGCTGATGTTTGTATGCAGACATTTGGCGGGTTTGCTTTCGCGGCAGAGTACGACATTGAACGTAAATTCCGTGAGACCCGCTTGTACAGAATTGCCCCCGTGTCTACGAATCTCATTTTGTCTCATGTCGGGACTCATGTGCTCGGCATGCCAAAATCTTTTTGAGCAACCATTATGCGCGAACTCCTCGCGAACACGCTCGTTGTGTCAATCGAACAGGCAGCTGCAGCGCCTTTTTGCACATCACGACTTGCGGATTGTGGCGCCGAGGTAATTAAAATAGAGCGCGCAGATGGTGACTTCGCCCGCAATTATGATCATGTCGTACACGGAGAAAGCGCTTACTTTGTCTGGTTAAATCGAGGCAAAAAATCAGTTGTACTTGATCTCAAAAATGATGCAGACAAAGCCTGCGTACTGAGAATGTTAGCCGAGGCCGATATCTTCGTTCAGAACCTCACGCCCGGGGCCACTGAACGGTTGGGTCTCGGATCAAAAAAAACTGAGAGAACGCTTCCCCCAGCT
>DTVI01000433.1 GCA_012963655.1 Sulfurimonas sp. | reverse complement strand
TGAAATAACCGCTTAAACTTTGAGTTATTCTAAGATTTCTTGCAAAAGCAAAAATAGGATAATGCCAAAGATATAATGAATAAGATATTAAACCTAACCCAACAAATAATTTATTACTTAAAAATTTCGTTACCAACGTTCCTTTTTTTGCAAATAATAAAATTAAAACTACTCCTAGTATAGGAACTAAACTTTTAAAATTAGGATTGGGAATAGATTCATAAAAGTATAAAAAAGAAAAAAAAATCAGCACCAAACCAAATAAACACATTATGTTGCTAATGTTATTTGAGATTTTAAATTTCTTATTATTTTCAAAAAACATAATTAATGATCCTGCCAATAATTCCCATGTCCTACTTGGTAATATATAAAAGTTTAAGTTAGGATTTTTATTTGAAAAAAATTCTGCAAAAAGAAGACTTAAAACTAAAATAAAAAACACATAAAATTTTAATTTTTTTTTTAAAGGGAATAAAATATAAAATTGTTCTTCAACTGCTAATGACCAAGTATGCAACAAAGGTTTTAACAAACCACTTACTGCTCCATATTCTAGGCCTGTAAAATAAAAATAAAAATTTGAACTAAAACCAAGAGAAAATAAAATAGATTTGGCAAAATCTACAAAACTACTTGGCATAAATATAAACCAAGGAATTGGCAAACTAATTAATATTACAAAAAATAACGCTGGAAGTATTCTTCTTGCACGTCTTAAATAAAATTTGGTAAAAGAAAAATTATTTTTGGATTCTAATTCTTTAAATATTATAGATGTTATTAAATAACCAGATATTACAAAAAAAATATCAACTCCTAAATATCCTCCTTGAAATAACTTTTGACCGAAAAGATTTACTTTCGCATGATAAATTATGACAGCTGATACCGCAATTGCCCTTAAAAAATCTATTTCTGGTCGATATTGAATTTTATTAACTAATTTTTTCAAAATTAATTTATTTTATTTAAGTAATTTTCCTTTTACACCAAAGGCTGACATTAGTTCATTCCATTCACGTTTAGATAGACCCGAGCTTTCAACTTTAATCTCTTCGCCTTTAATTAACTTTTGAATTATTA
>DTVI01000432.1 GCA_012963655.1 Sulfurimonas sp. | reverse complement strand
CAGATTGATCGTTCCAACCCTTAAATAATGATCTCCACGATCGCCGACACGAAGAGCGTTTCCCATCCCAACAGTTGCTAAACAAGAAGTCTCAATATCTCTTTCTTTTTTTATTTTCAAAGAAAAATCTTCTAAATGAGCGCTTGTTAAAAAACAAATGGCCTCCTTTTGACATTTTCCTTTCATCTTATTTTTTAAGACCTGAATAGGATCTATATGACGAGGTAGTTCTTGATTATGCACTCTTGCCCAAAAAACTTCATTTGAAATATGACTTCCCCCATTTATAATAGACCAACTCAAAAATTTCATTTTTCTTTTAAAAGAAACATGAAGGAAATTTTCGCCTCTTTTAATTTTCAGAATTGTTTCCTTGATATTTTAGACAAGACTCGATGAAATTGGCCGGAATTTTTTCATTCGAGGCCCAATGAGCATGAATATAGCTTGCCAAAATATTTAATTCAGAGAGGCCTTCACTAAAACAGAATCGGTCACGTCGTCTTCTGACATTATAAAACTTGGTCAGCTCTCCATTCTCATTTAAATCACTATAACGAAATTGGTGTCCTCTGAATCTAGTTCCCGCAGGCCCTAGAATTGAATCTTTTCTCACCTCAACTTCTACATATCCTAAGGCCTTGAGTTTATGTCCCATTTTTGCCTTGGCCTTAAACAAACCAACCATTTCAAATTCCTGGTCTTCCTGATCAATTATGGATTCACAAAGATACATTAATCCTCCACATTCTGCGTAGATTGGTTTTTTTAAATAAGCAAAATGTTTAATGGCCGCTCTCATTTTTCGATTACCGGCCAATTGATTTCCAAAAACCTCAGGATATCCGCCTCCAATAATAAGCCCATCAACGTCCGGAAGAGAATCGTCCTTAAGAGGAGAAAAGCGAATTAACTCTGCCCCAAGATTTTCTAAAATGACCAAATTTTCATCGTAGTAAAAGTGAAAAGCTTCATCAAAGGCCAGACCAATTTTTACTTTATTGGTTTTCTTAAAGATATTTATTTGTTGAGGTGACTCTATCTCTTCGTCTATTTTGGCCAATTTTTTTAATAATTCCCAATCAAA
>DTVI01000431.1:873-1090 GCA_012963655.1 Sulfurimonas sp. | reverse complement strand
CAAATTTGTTGCAGCTTTATTTTTTTGTCAGGGCCTTTTAGTCGGTTTTTTTTGAATTTGGCAACATTTGATAGCAAAGGGATGACCCCTCTTAAGAGTAAGACCTTTGATGTATTCATGGGGGAGGCAAGTCATTTTTTTATCTTTTCTTGAAAGAGTCAATGTCCGACAAGGGGACTTCTCACTCATAAGGCCCTGAAAATGAGAGCAGTAGAGT
>DTVI01000431.1:0-813 GCA_012963655.1 Sulfurimonas sp. | reverse complement strand
GGCCCAAGATGCCCTTAAACTTTTCACTTTTTGGCCAAGGAGTCTTTTTGGTTTTAATTGGTCAAATTTCTGGCAATGGGCGGCCTTAAAGTGACGCCCTCTCATATTATTACCGAGATCAAACCCTAAGAGACGAGAGGATACCCCACAGGTGGCCTTAAGGAGGCCTGGTGACCAATCAATGAGAGGAGGTTCTTCAAAAGCATCCGTTTCATAGAAGGGGAGGATCGTTGACCTAGGATAAAGGCATTCTTGGCGTTTTTGGGCGCCCCAGACCGTCGAGGACTTTTGAAGTTTTTTTATATGATCCCACCGCCAGTCCTTTAGAGGGGCGGTCCAGTCGGTGTTGATAAGAGAGAATGACTCTTTATAACCATCGAGTTTTTTACCAGAGTTAAGAGGCCAATAGGCAAAGTCGATATCTCTCTCTTTGAGATACCTCGTAATGTTTTCAAACCACTCAGGTGATGTTCCTGTATGGCCTCCAAATTCACTGAGCCAGACCGGGGCCTGCCGCTCATCTTCAAGACCTAAAACAAAACCCCATTCTTCATCCATTTTATTTTTATATTCTTCCCAATTCATCTGCCCATATTTTGGCCCAGAGATTTCATTGGGCGCCGTGAAGGCGTAATTATGAGCGCCATAGACTAATTGTTTTGGCCGAATGAGGTTGATGGGGTGTTTTGTCACTCCTCTTAGGTGGTAGCGGGGAAAATTGATACCTTCGACAATAATAAGGAGGTTGGGGTTAATTTTTAAAAGTCGGTTGCCGGCCATCTGGGCGGCCCTTCTCCAATCATTTTTGCTCCC
>DTVI01000430.1 GCA_012963655.1 Sulfurimonas sp. | reverse complement strand
ATAGTATTCATTTATATATTCTCTTAAGCATATTTTCCAATCTCTCATTTTATTTAAGGAACGAAGGTTTAATTTTTTATTTATTAATCTCTCAGAATTTGGTCTTTTTACAAAATAATCTTTTTTAAAAAAACTCGAATCAACAGGATTAATTTTTATTTCTTGTTCTACATTTAAAAGTTTAATTATTTCTTTTGCAACTTCCAATCTTCCAGTTTGCCCTTCACAAACTAAGTTATATAAACCCCATAATTATTTTTCTAAAATCAATTTCATATTTTTTGCAAAATCTAATGTATAAGTCGGAGTACCAAATTTGTCATTTACAACATTTAATATTTTTTTACCTTCTGCGATTTGTTTAATAATTTTATTTACAAATTTTTTATCCTTTTTAAGTCCTCCACCCATCATCCATCCAGCTCTACAAATTAAATACTTATTTGCATTTTTTTCTACAAATTTTTCTCCAAGATATTTACTTTTTGCATAGTGTCCAAAAGGTTTTGGTTTATCCCAATCATCATATTCTTCTTTTAAGCCATCAAAAATACCTGCTGTACTTATATATAATAAAGGAATTCTTAATTTATTTGCTATATTTGTTGCGTTTTCGACAGAAACAGTATTTGTTTGATAAGCTTCATCTTGATTCATTTCACAATATTCTAAATCTGTTATTGCACCTAAATGAAGTAAATAATCAGGGCCAAAACTTACTACATCCTTCAAATAATCATTATAATTTCTAAAATCCAAAAAAGTTAACCAATCTTCATTAATATCAATATCTGTACATTTCAGTTCATAAAATTTTTTAAAAACATTATAAACAGCTAAACCCAACATTCCACCACAACCAGCAATATATAATTTTTTTCTCATTTCAAAATCAAATCTCTAGTAATTTCTAATTATTTTTTGTAATAATATTTGAAAAATATTCCCTTAATAACTTATTCTTAAATAAATGTTTCTTTAGTATTACTTTTGGTGGTTTCTTTAAACAACAATAAATACACTTCTTTAAAAGACCTACTTTTTTGTGATATTTTTGAAATGTTTTATAACAGTTGACCTTATCCTACAAT
>DTVI01000429.1:1522-4528 GCA_012963655.1 Sulfurimonas sp. | reverse complement strand
ATCCGTCTTTATATTAAAAGTGGGGCAGAAGTTCGTGTTATTATTAGAAAAACTCTCAAAACTTGGTGCAAAGCTAAAGGCCACAGGTGGGGGAAGATGTAACCTCACCAATACCCTAGACAATAATGTCTTCATGGCAAGATTTGGACGAGAGGGACGCTTTATGACCCCTGCTCTTGAAGGTTTTGATCACAAAAAGCTTAGAAGCTTTTTTTTAGATCTAGGCGTTGAATCTCATGCACCTGATGGATACAGAGTCTTTCCTACCTCCCATAATGCTCAAAGTATTTTAACCGCGCTTGAAAAAGAGATGCAAGATCAAGGCGTTGACGTTAAGTGTTCACAAAGAGTAGAAGAATTACTTTTTGATGATGAAACTATTAAGGGTGTTAAAACCCAAGACACTTCATATGCAAGTATAAAAGTGATTGTCGCAACAGGAGGAATGGGATACCCTGTTTTAGGAGCTGAAGGTGATGGCTATCCCTTAGCTCAGTCTGTTGGACATAAGGTAACAGAACTTTTCCCCGCTATGATGCCCTTAAAGCTTAAAGAAACATGGATATCTTCGTGTCGTGCAGACACTATTGCTAAGGTTGAACTTAGAGTCGACTTGAAGAAGGCCAAGAAGCTTCGAGCAAAGGGAGATTTAATCTTTACAAAAACAGGGATTAGAGGCCCCGTTGTCTTAGACTTTTCAAGAGAGATAACGCCTTTACTTTCAAAATATAAGGAAGTACCTCTTTTAGTGAACCTTACTAAGGGAAAAAATGAAGATGACATTTTAAAACATATAAAGAGTGAAATTTCTAAAGACTCCAGTCAAAGTACCTTAGACATCTTAAAAACACTCTTGCCTGAAGCCTTAAGCATTGAACTATGTAAGCTAGTCAGTGCAGATTATACCTTAGGCTTTAACAGACTAGAAGGACAGGTACGTTCTAAGCTAATCAAGATTTTAGCATGGACACCTTTGACCGTAACTGGACACGATGGGTTTAAAATGGCCATGATCACACGTGGAGGCGTTTCATTAAAGGAAATTGATCCTGAGAGTATGGAGTCAAAGGTTCTTAAGGGATTATACTTTTGTGGAGAGGTAATGAATTTAGATGGACCTTGTGGAGGATATAACCTACAATGGTCCTTTGCTAGTGGCTATTTAGCCGGTCAATTAATTGAAAAAGTCTAAAACTTCTTCAGGTTTAGAAATACGATAAGAGTGTTTAGTCTGTGGTGAAAATCCCCATGTAGCAAAAGCACCTTCAATACCTGCGTGAGAAGCAGCTTGCATATCTTTTATATTATCACCTACCATAAGCGCCTTGTGCTCTGTCTTATATCCATAATGATTTAAAATATAATCAAGCATCTCTTTATCAGGCTTTGCCTTAGTTACCCTATCTGCACCAATAATAACATCAAAATTATCAAGTATATTACATTTTTCTAACATAAGTTTAGCAAATTTAGTGGGTGCATTAGTAGCAACAGAAATACGAACTTCTTTTTCTTTTAGCTTAACAAGACACTCTGTTATACCTTCATATAGGGCTACATTTTGAACACATTGATGCTTATAATATTTTTCAAAAAGTTCCTGATCTTTATCTTCATAAACAGGTGTTCCATAAAAAAGTTCAGCAAGATTTCTATGTTCACGGTTAATAGCATCTACAACATAGCTTTCATCTAAGGCATAAAGCTTATGATTAGCCTCTCTAACAGCATTAACTGATATAGTGATATCTTTAGCAGAATCAAGAAGGGTTCCATCCATATCGAAAATAGCTATTTTCATTTCTTCTTCTTTTTAATCAAATTTCATTTTTTCGTATAACTCAACCAAGGCATCAACAAAAAGAGGATGATTATTTACACAAGGTCCAACTTTAAATTTTTTAAAGCCTAACTCCTCAGCTATTTCTTTGTACTCAATACTTAGCTCAAAGTCTGTTTCAGAATTATCAATAGTAAAGGCGATAGGATAAATCAGTACATTCTCGTTTCGTGTCTTATCAAGTACGGTTTCTAAAGAAGGCTTTAACCAAGCTAAAAGCCCCACTTTGGATTGATAAGCAAGATTTACAAACTTAAAATTAACATTCTTTTCTTTTAGTTTTTCTTTTAAAAGGTCTACATGTCTTTCAACATGTCTTTGATAAGGATCACCCGCATCAACTATCTTTTGAGGAAGTCCATGGGCAGAGAAGATAAGGTGATAGTCTTCACTCTTATCACCACCAAGGCCTTCTACAACTCTTTCAATTACCGCGTCATTATATTTTGAAAGTTCATAATAATGTTTTTTCTCAACTAAGATAGCGTCTAAGCCCGAATTATGAAAGGCTTTTTCAAAATCTTCTAAAGAAGACTTAGTCGTTGTTGTTGAATACTGAGGATATAAGGGTACAAGAAAGATCTTTTCAATACCTTTTTCTTTTAAACGGTCTATCACCTCAGGTGCAAAAGGAGGCGTATAACGCATGACATAATCAATATAAACCTTAGGAAGCGCCTTTTGTAAATCAGATACTAGTTTTTTAGTATGTCCTACTATAGGTGACTTTCCTCCAAGTTCTCTGTATATCTCTTGTGAAGACTCTGTTCTAAAAAAAGTGATCATCGTGGCTATAAATTTTCTTAAAATTCCACTCTTCATAGTTAAGATATTTTCATCATTAAACATGTTTGTTAAAAACATTTCAACCTCTGTAAGGTTGTTGGGACCGCCCATATTAAGTAGTATTATCGCTTCTTTTGCCATTTAGTCCATCTTTTTAATTGTATTTTTTATATGCTTCACTACATCAGGGTTGAAAAGAATGTCATTATGTCCGACATTCCCATATTCATAAAAACCTGCTAAATTATGTACATAATCTTTTAGCATTTTAGCATGTTTAATATTAACAACCTTATCATCGCTTCCTGCATAGATATGAATAGGCACATCTATGTGAGGAACAAAGTCCACAGAAGGAAATTTTTGCTTTAAAATCCACC